>NZ_LCWL01000112.1:0-144641 GCF_001441695.1 Alishewanella sp. WH16-1
ATTAACTGATCGGCATTAGGCAAAGCCGGTTTTTTTATTGGATGTGCTATTGGGCTGCTAGGGCGTGTTGACGTTTGCTGCTTATTTTTGCAGCCAAACGCTGCCCGAAGGGTTCGCGCTGGCGGCGCTTTGCTCTTTGTCACTCGTCACTTATTTAGAATAACTAAACTGCGCTCCTCGTTTCGCGATCAAAGCGCCGCCAGTGCGAACAAAATCTAAGCAGAAAACGTCAACACGCCCTAAGGAGCAACAGCAGTTAGAATAACTCCTCCAGCTCGTCTTTCTTGTCGGTGGTTTCCCCAAACTGAATTTGTGGCACACTGCCTGACACATATTGTGTTGGCTCGGTACCCAACTTAAAGAATTCAAAGGTACTGGTATGATCAGTGCTACGGCTCAATAAACCCGTTGTTGTATCAATTCGGACCGAGGAAATACCCACCGGCGGCGTCACACTTTGCTCAGGATAGGCTGGTAAAACATCGCGGGCAAAATTTTGCCAGGCAGGCAAGGCGGTGCGGGCACCCGCTTCAACACCAGCGCTTTGTTCGCGGCCTAAATTGGCGTTCCAAAGTGCCCGGCCCAGACTGCGATTAGCATCGTCAAAACCGACCCAGGTTGTTATGGCCAATTGCGGTGTAAAGCCGGAAAACCAGGTATCTTTCGAGTCGTTGGTGGTACCGGTTTTGCCCGAGATATCGCGACGTTTCAAGTTTTGTAACTGCCAGGCGGTACCATTCCAACCTGTGCCCTGACGCCAGTCACCGCCACCCCAAACACTACTTTTTAACGCATCAGCAATCAAAAACGCATTTTGTGCTGAAATCACTCTGGGCGCTGTGGTAACAGTTGGTTCGCTGGCAGATGTCGGCTCGCTGGTATCAGTATGCTGGCTTGATTCGACACAATCATCACAAGCCAGCAGTGGTTGATGTTTAAACACCAATTGATCCTGGGCGTCTAAGACTTTGTCTACGACGTAAGGTTGCACCAAAAAGCCACCGTTGGCGAAGACCGCAAAACCAGTTGCAACTTCTAATGGCGTTAATGATGCAGAACCTAATGCCAAGGTCTCGTTGCGGGGTAAATCAGCCGGGTTAAAGCCGAATTTTTGTAACTGCGCGATGGATGCATCGATACCAATGCCTCTCAGTAAGCGAATGGATACCACGTTTTTCGACTTTGCCAGAGCTTCACGGATCCGGATCGGACCATCATAAACTGCCGGCGAGTTGCGTGGTCGCCAGGCGATACCCGCGCCGCTGTCCCAGTGATGGATGGGGGCGTCATTCATAATGCTGGCCAGCGTATAGTTATGCTCCAGTGCAGCCGAATATATAAAAGGCTTAATATTGGAACCAACCTGACGTTTAGCCTGGGTCGCACGGTTAAACTGGCTTTGTGAAAAACTGTAGCCACCAACCAGAGCTTTAATGGCACCGTCCTGTGGATTTAATGCCACTAGCGCACTGCTTGCTTGAGGGATCTGACTTAGTTGCCACTGTTCATTTTGCTGCCGAACCAAAATATGCATCCCCGGCTGCAGTATGGCCGCTGCGCTTTTGGGGGCAACGCCCTGACGCTCATCGCTGATATAGCTGCGCGCCCACTTCAGGCCATCCCAGTTCAGCGTTTGTTGCTGGCCGCCTTTTAGCATTACCAGCGCACTTTGCTGGTTGACCTGCAGCACGACTGCAGGCACCAAATCTTCAATGCCCTGTTGTCGGTCCAAATAATTAATAATTTCCGCTTCATCGGGCCGTTCGGTTTCAATAAATACCGGTTCTTCCGTCTGCTGTTCCGCTAATTTAGCTTGCCAAACATTCGCCACCGGACCACGATAGCCATGACGCTCATCATAATCGTATAGATTTTGCTGCAAGGCGCGGCGGGCAAGCGCCTGTTCCTTACTATTAATGGTGGTGTAGACCTTAAAGCCTTCGGTATAAGCAACTTCTTCCCCGAAGCGCTCTACCATTTGCTGACGTACCATCTCGGCGATATAAGGTGCCGATGCTGTAATCTGTGCGCCATGCAAACGGCTGGTTACTGGCGCAGCGATAGCCGCCTCATAAGTGGCCCGGTCGATCGCCTGCGTCTCTAGCATTCGACCCAATACCACATTGCGTCTGGCCCTGGCATTACTGGCGGATCGCACGGGATTTAAAATCGAAGGCGCTTTCGGCAGGCCGGCGATAATCGCCATCTCATCAACAGTTAGTTCGTGGACTGTTTTACCGAAATACACCTGCGCTGCGGCTCCAACACCAAAGGAGCGATGCCCAAGCTCAATTTTGTTCAGATACAACTCGAGAATTTCGTCTTTGGTCAGTAACTGCTCAATATGAATCGCCAGAAAAATTTCTTTTACTTTGCGAATCAGTTTTTTCTCGCGACTGAGAAAAAAGTTTCGGGCTAATTGTTGAGTGATGGTACTGGCGCCCTGACTGAGCTCACCGGAAGTTGCCACCACAGTGGCTGCGCGGATAATGCCGATAATATCAATGCCGGGATGTTCATAGAAACGGGTGTCTTCGATCGCAAGAAATGCCTGAACCAACAGTGGCGGCATCTCGTCGAGTCTTAGCGGGATACGTCTTTGCTCACCGAACTGCGAAATCAGTTCGCCATCTGCAGTAAAAACTTGCATTGGCGTTTGCAGGCGCACATCTTTTAATGTAGCGACATCGGGCAACTCGTCTTTCAGCAGTAAATAGGTGACCAGGATGGTCGTTATACCGGCAAAAAACGCCACCACAACAAAAATTAAAAGTTTTTTAAACCAAGACACCGTGTGACCCCAATTTTAACTCCCAATTTCGTAATATCGCTGCTAGTATATATTTATTAGACTGAGATTAAACGCTTTTTCTTGCCAAAAATTCGTGTCTGGGCTAAGAATACCTAAATACAAATCGGCTAACAAAAACAACGGCTGCAGGACGCTATGATAAAAAGCCTGTTTAGTAAACAAACCCCCGTGATGGTGGGTATTGATATCGGCTCTCACTCGGTGAAGGCGGTATTGCTCAGCCAACACAATGGTCTCTTCAAAGTAGAAGCCTTTGCGATAGAGGCTATGCAGAAAGGCGCGATGTCTGACCGCGAGGTTCAGGATATCGAGGCTGTCGGTAACGTACTGGCGAAGATCCGGAAGAAAATTCCGCGCTCTGTCAAATACGCCGCCATTGCTATTTCTGGTTCTACAGTAATCAGTAAAGTGATTTTCATGGATGTGTCCTTAACGGATGCTGAACTGGAGAGCCAGATTGAGGTGGAAGCCGACACCCTGATTCCCTATCCGTTGAATGAGGTGAGTCTCGATTTTGAAAAGTTGGATGTCAATGAGGCTGACCCGTCAAAAGTTAACGTCTTGCTAAGCGCGGCAAGAACCGAAAGTGTCGAAGCCCGCGTCGCTGCCTTGGCACACGGTGGTTTTACGGCAAAAGTCGTTGATGTGGAGAGCTACGCCTTAAGTCGGGCTACTGAGCTTTGTCTGGCGCAGTTACCGGCTGATGCAGGCAGTAAAGTGGTTGCAATGGTAGATATCGGCGCCACTATGACGTTGCTGAGTATCGTAGAGGATGGCAAAACGCTTTACACCCGCGATCAGGTATTCGGGGGTGAACAGTATACCCGTAGTATCTTGTCGTATTATAACAAGAGTTATGATGAGGCCGAACACGCCAAAGTAAATGGCGAATTACCACCCAATTACACCTTTGAAGTGCTGGCTCCCTTCCAAACCATGCTGTTGCAACAAATTCGTCGCGGCATTCAGATGTACCTGACCAGTAGCGGCAGAGAAGCCGTCGATTATCTGGTGGTATCAGGCGGTTCAGCGCTGATTGAAGGCATTGATAAACTGCTGATCGACGAACTGGGTATCCACACCGTGATTGCTGATCCTTTTGCTAGCATGGAAATCGCTACAGCCGTCGACCGTGAAACGCTAGACCGATATGCACCGCAGCTGATGGTAGCCAGTGGTTTGGCGTTAAGGAGTTTTTCACCATGGCATATATAAACCTGCTGCCCTGGCGTGAAGCCGCCAGAAAAGAGCGTCAGAAAAACTATGTCATGGTGCTGGCATTGACCGCCCTGGTGAGTTTCCTGGTGTGTTTTCTGATTAATATGATCTACAACGCCAGGCTGGATGGTCAAGCGAAACGCAATCAGTATCTGGAGAGTGAAATCCGAATTCTGGACCAACGTATTGCGGAAATCCGCGCCTTGAATGAGACAAAACGCAGTTTGCAGCAGCGTATGACGTTGATTGAACAGTTACAAGGCAGCCGAAATCTTGGCACAGAAGTGATGTTGGAGATCACGCGCATTGTACCTACCGGCGTTTACTTGACGCAGCTTGAGAAAAAAGGCTCAGCGCTGCTGTTGTTAGGCAAAAGCGAATCAAATAATCGTTTATCCAATATGCTGCGTGAGGCAGAGCAGTCTGAGCTGTTGACCACACCTTATCTGGAATTTATTGAAGCGGGTAAAGAACGTTCCTCTTTGCTGAGTGATTTCAGAATGCACGTGAAAATTGCCGGTTATGAAGCATTGGAACAACAAAACGTTCCTGCCGGTAATCCGCAGGGGGGCAGATAATCATGGCGTTGAATATGAAGTTATCTGAGATTGATGTAAGTGATCTAGACCTGGAAAATATGGGGTCATGGCCGTTAGCGGTGAAATTTATCTTCGCGCTGATTGTTGCTGCTCTGGTTTCGGTTCTTAGTTACTACCTGCTAATTGACGCTAAAATTGATGAGCTGAGCGCCGCCAAACAAAAAGAAACTGAACTGAAGCAAACTTATCAAACCCGTTATGCGTCAGCAGTTAATCTGGAAGCTTACCGCGAGCAGATGAAAGAGATGGAAGAGACCTTTGCGGTCTTGCTAAAGCAGTTGCCAACAACGCATGAAACGCCTGGTTTACTGGATGATATTACTTATGTTGGCACGACCAGTGGCCTGACCTTTTTGCGGATTAATTGGGAACCCGAGGTTGAAAAAGAGTTTTACACTGAGTTGCCGATTAAAATTGATGTCGTAGGCGATTACCATCAATTTGGTAATTTTGTCAGCGAAGTGGCTAAGTTGCCACGGATTGTTAGCTTGCATGATTTTACGATCCAAGCCGATAAGGACGATAAGCTAAAGTTCAACGTAGTAGCTAAGACCTATCGGTACAAGGAGAGTAAACAATGAGAGCACTGCTGACAGTGGTTGTTTCTGCATTATTTCTTACCGGTTGCTTTGACGACCTCAGTGATATTCAAGCCGAGTTAGAGACAGTAAAAGCGAATACGCGGCCCAGGGTAGAGCCTTTACCACAGGCAAAGGAATTTATTCATATCCCTTATACCATGGCTAATGTGCGTAGTCCCTTCGCTGAACCAACACCGGAGGCGATCCAGGATCGTATTTCGCAGCAGCAAGACTGTATGCACCCGGATCCAGAGCGTCGGAAAGAACCTTTGGAACGTTTTGCACTGGACAATTTAAAAATGCGCGGGACTTTGGGCGACCAGGGACAAATCTGGGCACTGGTCGAATCGGCGGATAAAGCCTTACATCGTATTACCGTAAACAACTACATGGGGTTGTTCCACGGTAAGGTAACGAGGGTGGAGCCGACTCATATTGATCTGTTAGAGCTGATTCCGGATGGTTCTGGTTGCTGGGTAGAGCGAACCACGAGAGTTCAGATGTTCGATGCAACTGCAGGTAACTAAGTGTGCGAGTAAATCATGGATAAATTAAATAAAACGAAATACGCAGGATTTAAAGGCAGCAGACTTGGTTTGTTAGTGCTTCTATGCAGTACCTTGCCTGCTTGGGCCGCACCTTTGCTCTACGAGGTTCGCTATAACCCGTTGTTGAACGGCGAAACAGAAATTGAATTTGTGTTTGATGAAGCCTTGCAGCAGGAACCAAGGGTTGAGCTGTTACAGCAACCGGCCAGACTCAGTGTCACTTTCCCGACAGCTGAACTGGAGCAGCGCGTTGCTGATATCAAGGTTGAGCAGGCTGGGGTGTCAACAATTCGTTCGACGTTAAATGATGGTGGCGTAAATGCCGTTATCAACATGGATACCCTAAAAGTCTATCGCACCCGGTTGAATGATAATGTGTTCGCAGTGCACCTTGCCGATACACCGCAGGTGGTCCGCCCTGGCAGCGCGTCTGAAATTAATCCAAGTTTTATTAATCAGTTGCAAGCAATAGATTTTCGCCGCGGTGATCGTGGCGAAGGTCGGGTTCTGGTGTTTCTGAAAGAAAACGCCGCCGCAGTTGATGTACAGGAGCGATTGGGTAAGCTGGAAATTGAGTTCCACAACACGGCTATTCCAGATGAATTACTGTATCAGCTGGATGTGGTAGATTTTGCCACTGTGGTAAAAGGAGTTGAAACTTTCCGTGAAGGAAGCTCAACCAAACTGGTGATTGATGCGACTGAGCAATTTACCTTTAACTACCAGCAAGTTGACAACATCTTTTCTGTAAGCCTACAACGTGATGCTACCAATCGCAGTATTCTGGGCGGTGGGCGTGAGTACAAAGGCCGTCCGATCTCATTAAACTTCCAGGATATCCCCATTCGTACCGTGTTACAGATTATTGCCGACTATAACGGCTTTAACCTGGTTACCAGCGATACTGTGACGGGTAATATTACGTTGCGCTTAGACGGTACGCCCTGGGATCAGGCGCTGGATATTGTATTACGGGTTAAAGGTTTGGATAAGCGGATGGAAGGCAATATCCTGATGGTTGCGCCAACCGAAGAACTGGCTTCCCGTGAAGCGAGGGAATTAGAGGCGAAACAGCAGGTTGAACAATTAGAACCTTTGTACTCTGATCTGCTACAAATTAATTATGCCAAGGCTGCGGATTTAGCAGGTTTACTGTCAAACCGCGAAGCAACACTGCTGTCTGAGCGCGGCAGTGTGGTCGTTGACGAACGTACCAATACTATTCTGTTAAAGGATACGGCGCGCAATATTGAAAGCGTACGGCGTTTGATTGAACGGCTGGATATTCCGGTGCGGCAAGTGCTGATTGAATCCCGAATCGTTACGGTAAATGACAATGTCACAGACGAGTTAGGGATCCGCTGGGGTTTTAGTGATCAGCAAAGCACCAGTGGCGGTAACCGTGGTGTATCGGGCAATGCAGACGGTGCTAACGGTATTTCAAACGGTAATTTTCCAGCACTGGACGATCGCTGGAATGTGAATTTACCTGTGGCTAACCCGGCAGGCAGTATTGCTTTCCACGTGGCTCGTTTGGCCGATGGTACCTTACTGGATCTGGAGCTGTCAGCACTGGAACAGGAGAACAAGGGTGAAGTCATTGCCAGCCCGCGTATAACCACCTCAAACCAAAAAGAAGCAAGAATAGAGCAAGGTGTCGAGATTCCTTATGTACAGGCTGCTTCCAGTGGTGCAACGACAGTGGAATTTAAGAAAGCGGTTTTAAGTTTAACGGTTACACCACAAATCACCCCGGACAATAAAATTATTCTGGATTTAGTGATTACTCAGAATACCCGGGGTGAGACGGTACAGACCCCAACCGGCCCGGCAACAGCGATCGATACCCAGCAAATTATGACTCAGGTGCTTGCTGATAACGGTGAAACTATCGTCCTGGGTGGCATTTATCAGCAACAAATAGTTTCAAACGTCAACAAGGTGCCTTTACTTGGTGATATCCCTTACATGGGGGTATTATTCCGGAACAAACGTGAACTCAACGAAAAGAGCGAATTGCTGATTTTTGTGACACCACGGATCCTAACTGAAGGTCAATAAAAGCCAAAGCTGGCGGTCAGCGATCGCTGCCGCCAGCTGGCCGAGAATTAACTTGCCAATCAAAGCCCATTCCTGACATAATTCAGCGCTTCAATTTTTCGTGGGAGCCTAACGGTCCTTAACTTAACATTCCTTTGAATTAGCTGATTTAGCAATACGACATATGGCAGAAAAACGTAATATCTTCCTCGTAGGCCCTATGGGTGCAGGTAAAAGCACTATAGGTCGTCATCTGGCAGAGATGCTTCACCTAGAGTTTTATGATTCCGACCAGGAAATCGAGCGCCGCACTGGTGCCGATATCGCCTGGGTATTTGATTTGGAAGGGGAAGCCGGTTTTCGGGTGCGTGAAGAAAATGTCATTCAGGATCTGACTGAACTGCAAGGGATAGTACTGGCGACCGGTGGTGGCTCAGTACTGAGTAAAGAGACCCGGAATCGTTTGTCTGCTCGTGGCATAGTAGTTTATCTGGAAACGCCTATTGAAAAGCAGGTTGCCAGAACGCAGCGTGATAAAAAACGGCCGCTCTTGCAAACAAAAGAGGAACCGAAAGAGGTCCTGGAGCGCCTGGCGGCAGAACGTAATCCACTCTATGCAGAGATCGCAGACTTCACGGTTCGCACTGATGAGCAAAGTGCGCGTTCTGTTGCAAATCAGATTATCGAGCAATTAGGTTTTTAACTTATTAGTAACGGGGGCTGCAGATGCATAAAGTTGAGGTACAACTTGGCGAGCGCAGCTATCCGATACAGATCGCCGCCAGTTTTACGGGATTATTGCCAGAGCTAGCGGCGGCGTCGCAGGTTGTTATTATTTCTAACCCGACAGTTGCTGAGCTGTATCTACCCGCCGTGGCAGCACTATTCCAGCATCCTCCAAAACACTTTCTGATCCCGGACGGCGAAGCTTATAAAACGCTGGCCTCCTTTGAACAAGCCTTATCGTTTTTACTGGAACAAAAGCTCTCGCGTCAGGTGCTGTTAGTGGCATTGGGCGGTGGCGTTATCGGTGATTTAACCGGTTTTGTTGCCGCCTGTTATCAGCGCGGCGTACGTTTTGTGCAAATTCCGACCACGCTGTTATCCCAGGTTGATTCTTCTGTTGGCGGTAAAACAGCAGTTAATCATCCGCTTGGTAAAAATATGATCGGTGCTTTTAAGCAACCGGAACAGGTTTTAATTAATACCGCAGTTTTACAGTCTTTACCACCGCGTGAGTTCGCTGCCGGTATGGCCGAAGTCATCAAGTACGCCATTTTGGGTGATCTAGAGTTTTTGACCTGGCTGGAGCAACATACCAAGGACATCGCTGCCAAAGATTCCGCCATCTTGTCAGAGATGATTCGACGTTGTTGTCAGATGAAAGCTGATATCGTCAGTCGTGATGAGACAGAGCAGGGTGAACGGGCATTATTAAACCTCGGCCATACCTTTGGCCATGCGATCGAAGCTTTTCTGGGATACGGTGAGTGGCTGCACGGTGAAGCGGTTGCGGTTGGGATGGTGATGGCGACGAAATTGGCGCTAAGCCGTAGCTGGTTGACGCCGTCGGATGTTGAGCGGGTAGAGAAGTTACTGAATGACTTCCAGCTCCCGGTGCAGCCACCTGAGCGTATGCAAATCAATGATTTCCTGCCATTTATGAAAACGGATAAAAAGGTGCAGCATGGGCAGATGCGCTTTATCCTGCCACGCCGGCTCGGACATTGTGTGCTAGCAGACGATGTCAGTGAGACTGAGCTTTACCAAGTTTTTAGCTGATGAAAATCAGAGGGCTACAGCAGCAACTTGCCGCCAATACCTATCTGCTGCCGTCGCAGCGAGAGGTGTTAACCCGCTTGCTATTTCAACTGGCATTCAACGATTTTTCGCATTTGGCATTAATTGGCGCAGCGGGCAGCGGTAAATCAACCATAGCGTTAGTTCTGGCTGAATTATTGTCTGATTGTCAGGAAATGCCGGTGAATGTCGCTTTGGTAAGCTTGCCGGCAGTCGGGGCTGAGTTAAGGCAACAACTCGCCCAGCATTGGTTTGCTACGTCATCACTGAATGCCGCCGATTTATTATCCCGAATCAAAGCGCAGCCCGACGCCGAATTTGTTTTGCTGTTAGATAATGCTGACTTCTTGCAGGCCGAGGATTGGCAATGGTTGCAGCAGTTACCCGTCCGGATCTTCAGTTTCCGCCAACAGCCAGATGAGCGGATGCAGCTGAATCTAAGTATACCCGCGCTGACTCTGGCAGATAGTCAGCAGTTGCTGCAGGACGAACGACTTGACGCCATTAGCTTAGCTGAACGTTTTGCTCATAGTCAGGGTAATTTATACCAGTTATTGCAACCTAAAAGCCGCCGCAGGGCCCAACTGCCAGCAAACGATAAGGCAAAGCGCGGCTTTCCTTGGCCACTGGCGCTGCTAACTGCGGTGCTTGCGTTAGTAGCGGCCTTTATCTGGATGCTGCCGACGGCGACAGAGCCTCCTGTGGGTACTTTGCCAACAAAGCTCGTTGAACAACAACCAACTTCGCAGGCGACGCCATCTATAGCGACCTCCGGTTCTGAACAGATTAACTCTGAAACCGATACTGATCAGAGGGCACTACCTGCAGTAGAGCTGGCAGATGTCACAAACCCGGATGCGACAGTGCCGGATATAGCCGAGATTACGCAGGATACGGAACCAGGCAGCGAGGAGCAGGTTGAGGCAACAGATATATTAGTTGCGGCAGACCAATTGTTGGTAACACCAAGCGACACTGCAGTGGTCTCCCCGTCAACGAATCTCGAGAGTGCAGCAAACGCCACACTGGCGACGGTAACGCCCGCTGACTCTGCAGAGTCAGATGTTGCCAATACTAAGCACGCCATTTTAAATTGGGCTGCCAACCAACGTTTGGTACAGTTGGCCGTTCTATCAGAGCAGGCGGCAGTGTTAAGGTTTGCAAACGACTTCCCAACAGTCGAGCACCTGGTCTATCAACGGCGCTGGCAAGGACGGGAGCAATGGGTAATCGTTGCAGGGCCTTTTGACAACAATGGTTCAGCACAAGGTTTTATTGAGCAGCTACCAGCCCGGTTACAGGCCAGCGGGCCCTTTCCGAAAATGGTGCGCTCAGTACAACAGGAAATATTAGCCTGGCAACGGTCGGCGCCGGCAGTGACAGAGCAGGGAAATTAATTGGTGCAGCAAAGAAGTCGTGCTTTTCTAAAATGGGCGGGTGGTAAGTATAATCTGGTTTCTCAGATCCAACAGCACTTGCCGCAAGCCGATTGTCTGGTTGAACCTTTCGTTGGTGCCGGCTCGGTTTTTCTGAATACTCAATTTTCTGCTTATCGTTTAAACGATATTAATGCCGATCTGATTGAGCTGTATAAAATCATTCAGCAGCAAGCGGAACGCTATATCGCGGATGCCCGAATGCTCTTTGTCGACAGCGCTAATACTAAAAGCAGCTATCTGAACTTACGACAACAATTTAACGATCAGCAGGATAAGTACCAGCGTGCACTGTTGTTCTTGTATCTGAACCGGCATGGCTATAACGGCTTATGCCGTTACAATATGTCCGGTAAATTTAATGTACCCTTTGGCAGTTATAAAAAGCCGTATTTTCCGGAAGCAGAATTATATTTTTTTGCAGAAAAAGCCCAGCGTGCGGAATTTAGCTGCTTAAGTTATCAGCAGGTGTTCGGCCAGCTGACAGCCGGTGATGTCGTGTATTGTGACCCGCCTTATGTGCCGCTGAGTAAAACGGCGAGCTTTACCAGTTATGCCAGCCAGGGGTTTACCCTTGATGATCAAGCGCAGCTGGCGATCTTAGCAGAGCAAGCTCAGCAAAACGGCTGCAGTGTATTAATTAGTAACCACGATACGACCTGGACACGGAAGATTTACCATCAGGCTCAGTTACAGAGTATCGCTGTTGGACGTTCAATTAGTCAGAAAGGCCATAGCAGGGGCAAGGTACAAGAATTATTCGCGTTGTATCAGGCAGGCTCTACGAGTCGCTAGTTCAGCACCAGAAAAACGATAAGTAGCAGTATTGCGACAAAAAACGCGGCAAGCACTATGCCGGTAACAATGTATGGTATTGCGCTTTGACTTTGAAAATCCTGCAGACGCTGCTGTTCTGACTGCACACCGATAAAAGCACCTAATACCGCTTTTACCACTTGCCGCAATCCGGGCTTAGAGGGACTCATCTCAGTTCTTTGGCGATTTTGCCGGCAGTAGCTGACTGACTAATTCCAGAAAGTCGACGAAGTGAAATTGTGCCGAGCGACTGTTACCGGATAACCAGTTTAGCCAGTTATGTTGTGAGTCTTTGCAAGCAGAAGTAGTGCCTGTACAGTTGTCTGAGGCTGCATTGTTCTGCCAAACAGCAAAAGCAAGCAACAGGCTACTGGCTAACAGCAGTGATTTGCTCGTTTTGGTTAGTTTCATGTTAATTCCTGTTAACGTGATGCAGAGGCGCTAATCATAGTTGATTCTATCGCCAGACACAAGCTGATTAATTATTATACGCTGTGGTCTGGCGATGAAAAGCGCGCAGCAACCGTTAAAACGCTTTCGAAACGCCGAAAATTACCCGGCTGTCACACAGGTTACAGTCTTTAATATCGGTATCAACATAGGCCAGCGACAGCCCCAGGCCTAACACTTCGGTACTGAGGGTGACACCGTAATCCAAATAACTGGCGCTGCTGTCATCGGCATACTCGTTATGGCCCAAATGAAAATCCAGTGCCAGATTATCGGTCAAGGCCAGGCTGTAGCCAGCATAAACATAGTAGTAATTACCGCTGTTGGCATAATAGTCATCACTATAAGCCAGTCCGAAGGTAAGATCTTTGTAGGAGACCGAGCCATACAGTTCCCAGAAATTCGAGCCTTCGAATTCGGTATTCGGATAACCATAGCGCATAATACCGACATCAGCGGTCCAATCTTCCGCAATATCACCACTCCAGCCGAACAAAACATCCAGCTCTAAGGTGCCCTGGCCACCGAAGTCGACACTGGAACCCCAGACTGAAACATACCAGCCTGATTCCGTCGCCAGCGTCAAGCCACCCTGTAAGGCGGGCGCTTCGTCGGTTTGTGAAATCCCCCGAAATGCATAATCAGATACAATCGTAATATCGCCACTAACTTCAACTGCCTGCGCAGTTTGGCTGCTCAACCCGGCCGCCAATAACAGGCCGCTTAACCCTAATGTTATTACACTTTTGCTTGCTGTCATTGTTAGATCCCCTCAGATTAGATTCATCCAGACAATTCCAAGATATGTGCCATTTTATAAAAGTGTTTAATAACAGTTGCTTAGGGTTTATCGGTTGATGCCTGAACCGCAGGCTTGCCGTCTGCTGGTGCAGCCTTGCCTGATTTTTGTGCAATCACCCGCTAACCATGCTGCTTTCTGCGGTAGAATTCAGTAAAGTCTGCCTTTTGTGCCGGGGAACGCCGCTATGCAACCTTATTTAATTGCGCCTTCTATTTTATCCGCCGATTTTGCCCGTTTGGGCGAGGATGTCAGCAAGGTGCTGGCGGCAGGCGCCGATGTCGTGCATTTTGATGTGATGGATAACCATTATGTGCCTAATCTGACGATAGGTCCGATGGTGTGTCAGGCTTTGCGTAACTACGGTATTACCGCACCTATTGATGTGCATCTGATGGTCGAACCGGTGGACAGCTTGGTGCCGCAATTTGCCAAAGCCGGGGCCAGCATTATTACTTTCCATCCTGAGGCGTCGCGCCATGTCGACCGTACCTTGCAGCTGATTAAAGATCAGGGTTGTCAGGCTGGCCTGGTATTTAACCCGGCGACACCGCTAAGTTATCTTGACTATGTGCTGGATAAGGTCGATGTGATTTTGTTGATGTCTGTGAATCCTGGTTTTGGTGGCCAAAAATTTATTCCGGCAACTTTAGACAAACTGCAGGCGGCGCGGCAGTTAATTGATAGCAGTGGTTTGCCGATCCGTTTAGAGATTGATGGCGGTGTCACGGTAGCCAATATTGCCGAAATTGCTGCCGCCGGGGCGGATATGTTTGTTGCCGGTTCTGCAATTTTTAACAGTCCGGATTATGCAGCAACGATCGCCCAGATGCGCCAGCAACTGGCAGCGGTAACGGGTTAATGTATAATAGCGGTCTTTTTTTTGAACTTAACACAGGACTTTGCACAGCATGAGCCGTAAACCCATAGTACTCAGTGGCGCCCAGCCGTCCGGACAATTGACCATCGGTAACTATCTGGGCGCGCTGCGGCAGTGGGATCAGATGCAGGACGACTACAACTGTTTATACTGCATTGTTGATTTACATGCGATTACCGTACGTCAAGATCCTGCTGCCCTGCACAGTGCTTCGCTGGACAGCCTGGCGTTGTATTTGGCTTGTGGCATTGATCCCAAGCGCTCGGCGGTGTTTATGCAATCGCACGTGCCGGAGCATAGTCAACTGGCTTGGGTATTGAATTGCTATACTCAGTTCGGTGAGCTAAGTCGGATGACGCAATTTAAAGACAAGTCAGAGCGACACAATAACAATGTCAACGCCGGCCTCTTTACCTACCCGGTGCTGATGGCTGCCGATATTCTGCTGTATCAGGCAAATCAGGTACCGGTAGGTCATGATCAGAAGCAGCACCTGGAATTGGCGCGTGATGTGGCCTTGCGCTTTAATGCGCTGCATGGCGAAGTATTCACTGTACCAGAGCCCTTTATTCCTCAGGTGGCAGCCCGGGTAATGAGCCTGCAGGAACCCACTAAGAAGATGTCGAAATCGGATGAGAACCCGTGGAATTTCGTTGGCTTGCTGGAAGATCCGAAGATGATCAGCAAAAAGTTCAAAAAAGCCATTACCGACTCCGAAGATCCACCGCGGGTGTATTTTGATTTGGACAACAAACCCGGTGTTGCCAATTTGCTGAATATCTTAAGTGGTGTGACGGGCAAAACGGTGGCCGCGCTGGAGGCGGAATACGAGGGCAAGATGTATGGCCATTTAAAAGGCGACGTTGCGGATGCCGTCATCAGCTTGCTGGAGCCGGTGCAACAAAGCTTCCGTGAAATCCGTGCTGACCAGACACTGATGCAGCAAGTGATGCGGGAAGGTGCCGCCAAAGCACGTGAACATGCCAGCCGTACCCTGGCCGCAGTGAATACTGCGGTGGGTTTTGTTGCACCTTAAGCAGCCCGGTTAGCTTGGAGCCGCGCCAGATGCAGCCGGTCGCTTTTTTAACTCAACATGGCAAGGTACCGCTACTGGTTGACGCTTTAGCTCCGCTGGGTTGGCAGGTTTTTGGCGTAACGGGTTTTGATACTGATTTATTGGGCAGTTTTGCCGGCGAGCAGCCACGTTTTATGACTGCCGCTGAGTGCGCGTTACGCAAAGCGGCCATTGCCGCCGAGCTGGCAGGGACTGCCATCGGTATCGGCAGTGAGGGTAGCTTTACGGCGGGTCCTTACGGTTTGGGTACCTTAAATCAGGAATTGTTGTGCTGTGTCCATCTTGATGAGGGCTGGGCGGTTACGGCGCGAGCGCAGCAACTGTGCAGTGCCCGTAGCTGGCAAGTGACAGCAGCTACCGAACTGGAAACGATATTGCCTACGCTGCCTAATCAGCAGTTATTGTTGGTCAAACAGGGCCCGCGACTGGCCAAAGCATTGAGCGTTGCGCAAGCCCGGCGGCACTGCGTTGACTGGCTGGATGCCGGCCCGGTGCAATTGGAATATGATCTGCGGGCGCATTGCAGCCCAGAGCGGCAACAGGTGATCCGGTTAGCGGCAGAAAATTTGTACCAACGGTTACAGCAACGCTGTCCGCATTGCCAGACTCCGGGGTTTTGGCCAGAGCAAGCGTTAAGCGGATTGCCTTGTGCCGATTGTGGTCAACCTACGCCGCAGGCGAGAGGTCATCGCGCCAGCTGTCAACGCTGTGATTACCAGCAAGACCAGTTACACAGCAGCGGCTATGCCGATCCTGCCTACTGCCAGTACTGTAATCCATAGACGGTGCAACCGATAACAGGCTGACCCATAAGCCGGGTTGGCCATAAACAGAGTACCAGATGAACACAGAGTTATTAGCTGCGGATAAGCCAGCGGATCTGAACCGGGCTGCAGCCTTATTACAGCAGGGCGCTTTGGTGGCAGTGCCCACTGAAACGGTATATGGTTTAGCGGCCAATGCGGCAGATCCGACTGCCGTGGCAAAAATTTTTCAGGCCAAAGGGCGGCCCGCGGATCATCCGTTGATTGTCCACATCCCGGACCTGGCGATGCTGGAACAGTTCGCCATTAAGATCCCGGCCACAGCCTATCAATTGGCAGCCGCGTTCTGGCCGGGGCCACTTACCCTGTTGTTACACAAGGCACCTGATGTGAGTCCGGTCGTCACTGGCGGCTTAGAGACCATTGGTATTCGTATGCCGGCACATCCTGCCCTGCTGGCCTTACTGCAACAAGCCAGGCTTGCGGTAGCGGCACCTTCCGCCAACCCTTATAAAAAGCTCAGCCCAACCCGTGCCAGCCAGGTGCTGCATGGCATGGCCGGGAAAGTTGCTGCGGTGTTAGATGGTGGTCCTTGCCAACATGGTCTGGAGTCGACCATTGTCGATCTGACGGGTGAGCAAATCCAAATCCTCCGCAGTGGGCCGATTAGCGCGACACAACTGGAACAGGTGTTAGGATGCCGTGTCACGACGCCGCTACAACATCAGGTAAAGGTTTCAGGGAATGTCGGTGCCCATTATCAGCCCAATACTCCCGTTTATCTGTTAGCGCCGGAGGCATTGTTGGCGCGCCTCGCCAGCAGTAATGCGCGTCGAGCGGTGCTTTATTATTCGGCCTTGCCAGTGACCAACGCGGCCTATCAACAACAATTGCCGGCGACAGCAGCCGGCTATGCGCAGCAGCTTTATCATCAGCTGTTTTTAGCCGATCAACAGGGCGTTGCTGAAATTCTGGTTGAGCAACCGCCACACAGTTCTGGCTGGGAAGCGGTACAGGATCGGCTGCGCCGGGCCGCCCACCATGAGTAGCCGCTACAGGTCCGCGCTATGTTATTGATGATTGATAACTATGACTCCTTTACCTGGAATCTGGTGCAGTATTTTCAGGCGTTGGGGCAGCAGGTATTGGTAAAGCGTAATGATGAGCTGAGCTTAACGCAAATCCGGCAATTAGCACCAGACTATCTGGTGATTTCACCGGGCCCGGGTACCCCGGATCAGGCGGGGATCAGTTTGGCGGCGATTGAACACTTTGCCGGCAAAATGCCAATTCTCGGTGTTTGCCTTGGACATCAGGCGATAGCACAAGTACTGGGCGCTAAGGTCATTCGGGCGCGTCAGGTGATGCATGGTAAAAATTCAATGCTTGAGCATCAGCAGCAATCGGTTTTTGCCGGCTTGCCCACTCCGTTGAGCGTTACCCGCTATCATTCTCTGGTGGTGGCGGCGGACACCTTACCCTCGCAGGTCGTCCGAACCGCTTACACTGCGCCGGAAACAGATGGCTTGCGCGACCTGATGGGGTTGTGGCTGCCAGAGTTACAGTTACACGGCGTGCAATTTCACCCGGAAGCAATCCTTACTGAGCATGGTCGGACCATGTTGGCGAATTTTTTAGCAGTGACTGCTTAAGCCGAGCGTGAAAAGCCGGCTAGTGGGCTGCATGGCTGATGCCGCTTGCGTTAAGCCGCTATTTGTTTGGCAATGCTTACAGCAGGCTGCCGCTTAGTTATTCAAATCCTATGCAAATCTATCTGCAGCCCTTATTTTTTCAGGGCTGCACCGCTTTTTCCGGGCAAGACAACACTATTTAAATCTGTAATAATGCAGTTAAGGCCATCCGAAATGGCTCACTAATGCATTTGTACCCGCCAGTAAAATAAGAGGACAACATAACATGACTGCTGATATTCAGGTAACCAGAGCGCTGTTTGATGAAGTAATGGTACCCAACTACGCTCCGGCAAAATTGATCCCGGTAAAGGGCCAGGGTGCCCGCGTCTGGGATCAGGAAGGTCGTGAGTATATCGACTTTGCTGGTGGTATCGCTGTTAGCAGTTTGGGGCATTGTCATCCGGCACTGGTCAAGGCGCTGAAAACCCAGGCCGACAAGTTATGGCACCTGAGCAACGTGTTAACCAATGAGCCGGCACTGCGTTTAGCGAAAAAGCTGGTTGACCAAACCTTTGCTGAGAAAGTTTATTTCTGTAACTCAGGCGCCGAAGCCAACGAAGCCGCGTTTAAACTGGCACGGCGCTGGGCACTGGATACCCATGGCGAGCATAAAAACGAAATTATCTCTTTTGCTAAGAGTTTCCACGGCCGGACTTTCTTTACGGTCACCGTTGGTGGTCAGGCGTCGTATTCTGATGGTTTTGGTCCTAAGCCAGGCGCGGTGCTACATGCCGAATTTAATAATCTGGACAGTGTAAAAGCGCTGATCTCTGATAAAACCTGCGCCATAGTGGTAGAGCCGATCCAGGGCGAAGGCGGCATTATTCCGGGCGATGCCGAATTCTTAACGGGCTTACGCCAGCTATGTGACCAGTACAAGGCGTTACTGGTGATGGATGAAGTACAAACGGGTGTCGGCCGTACCGGTAAACTGTATGCCTATATGAACTATGGCGTGACGCCGGATATTCTGACCAGTGCCAAGTCGTTAGGCGGCGGTTTCCCGGTTGGCGCTATGTTAACCACGACAGCGATTGCTGCGCATCTGAAAGTCGGTACCCATGGCAGCACCTACGGCGGGAATCCGCTGGCCTGCGCGGTTGCTGAAGCTGCTATTGATACCATCAATACGCCGGAAGTATTAAATGGTGTGCTGAAAAACGAACAGATTTTCCGCGAATGCCTGCAAGCGATTAACGCTAAATATCAGGTGTTTAGTGAAGTTCGTGGTAAAGGTATGCTGCTGGGTGCGGTGTTAAATGAAAAATATAAAGGCCGCTCGCGCGACTTCTTCCTGGCAGCAGCAGAACAAGGCTTATTTGCCCTGGTTGCCGGTACTGACGTAGTGCGGTTTGCGCCGTCGCTGGTGATTACCGAAGAAGAAATCCGCGAGGGGATGCGCCGCTTTGAAGCCGCGGTGCAGCAGGTTACCAGCGCTTAATATCACAAGCTCCTAAGGTGTCAACAAGAACACCGGAGCCGGCAGAGCTCAGACTCTGCCATGAGCCGATTCTTTTTAAAGCAAGCAAATTGGTATCCAACAGTGGGCACGCAGCGAGGTCACTTGCTGCAGCACAACTGGATATAAAGCAATAATGGAGTAAGCGACCATGATGTTAATTCGCCCGATCCGAGCGAATGATTACCCGGCGCTGTATCAGATGGCAGTGGAATCCGGGCACGGCTTTACCTCGCTGCCGGTAAATGAAGAGCTGCTAATGCGCAAGATTAGCCGCTCTGAAGCGTCCTTTGCCAAAGCGGTAACCAGTCCCGGCGATGAAGGCTATCTGTTTGTACTGGAAGACAGTGTCACCGGGCAGATCTGCGGTACCAGCGCACTGGAGGCAGCAGTCGGTTTGGATGATGCCTTCTACCATTATCATCTTGGCAAGGTGGTTCACAGCTCGCGCTCGCTGGGTGTTTACAAGACAGTAGATATCCTGACGTTATGCAATGATTACACTGGTGTCAGTGAGCTCTGCACGCTGTTTTTACGCACGCCATACCGACAAAAGCACAATGGTCGTTTGTTATCGAAGATGCGCTTTTTATTTCTGGCTGAGTTCCAGCAGCGCTTCGCCGATAAGGTGATTGCCGAGCTACGCGGCGTGTCCGATAGCCAGGGTAATTCACCGTTCTGGCAATGGCTACAGGAAAACTTCTTTGCGCTGGATTTTCCAACCGCTGACTATCTGACCGGTATCGGTCAGAAAGAGTTTATCGCAGAGCTGATGCCAAAATATCCAATCTATGTCAGTTTACTGAGTAAAGCTGCGCAGCAAGTGATTGGCAAAGTCCATGAGCAAACTCGCCCCGCTCTGGCGTTACTGGAGTCTGAGGGGTTCGCCTGTCGCGGCTATGTGGATATTTTTGACGCTGGCCCGACGGTCGAGGCCCGGGTAGAGCAAGTGCGCACGGTTCGGGACAGCAAACGTTTTCAGGTGCGCATCGGCGAGGTAAGCGGTGGTGAGCCGTGTTTAATTAGTAATACGTCGCTCGCTGGTTTCAGAGCCTGCTGGGCCGAACTGAATCTGATGGCAGAGCAAGACTATATTATCATCCCGCCTGCGTTGGCAACGGCACTGAATGTCAGTGCTGACGACTGGGTGCGGGTGAGCAAAATCTAACACAGGAGTAGCAGATGAATCAGGCAGTGCAGTTTATTAATGGCCAGTGGCTGGCCGGTACTGGCAAGCCAATGCAGTCGGTTGATCCGGCAAAAAATCAGCTGATCTGGCAAGGGCAGGCAGCGGGTAGTGAGCAAGTTGCGGCGGCGGTTGCTGCCGCGCGTAACGCACATTACGCTTGGGCTGATCTGAGTTTCGAACAGCGGGTAAGTATCGTAAAACGCTTTGCCGAATTATTAAACCAGCATAAAGAAGCGCTGGCCGCCTGCATTGCCGAAGATACCGGTAAAGCCCTGTGGGAAAGCCGTACTGAAGTCACCGCCATGATCGGCAAAATTGATATCTCGGTGCGCGCCTATGAGGAGCGTACCGGCAATAAAGAGAATCCGATGCCGCAGGGCCGAGCTTTTGTTCGCCACAAACCGCATGGCGTGGTGGCGGTATTTGGTCCTTATAATTTCCCTGGCCACTTACCGAACGGCCATATAGTGCCGGCACTGCTGGCTGGTAATACCGTAGTATTTAAACCCTCAGAGCTGACACCAAAGGTGGCGGAGCTGACGGTGAAAATTTGGCAGGAAGCGGGTATCCCGGCCGGGGTGATTAACCTGGTACAGGGCGAGGTTGAAACCGGTAAAGCCCTGGCCAGTGATGACGGAATTGATGGTTTATTCTTTACCGGTAGCTCGCGCACCGGTCATTATCTGCATCAACAATTTGCTGGCCGGCCAGAGAAAATTCTGGCGCTGGAAATGGGCGGGAATAACCCGTTATTGGTCAAGGACGTGGCCAATATTGATGCTGCAGTACATGACATTATTCAGTCGGCCTTTATTACCTCTGGTCAGCGTTGTACCTGTGCCCGTAAGCTTTATCTGCCGGCCAATGCGGAAGGGGATGCGATTTTGGCGCGGTTACTGGACGTCAGTAGCAAGATCCTGGTGGGTGAATACGATGCCCAGCCCCAGCCATTTATGGGCGCGATGATTTCCGTCGCCGCGGCGCAAAGTATGCTCAAGGCCCAGCAGCAGCTGGTGGCATTGGGTGGTAAAGTATTACTGGAGCTGCGGCAGCTGGACCCGGCAAAAGCCCTGGTGACGCCAGGTATTATCGAATGCTCTGCCATTAGCGAATTCCCGGATGAAGAGCATTTTGGCCCGCTGTTAAAAGTGTTCCGCTTCAGCGACTTTGATCAGGCCATAGCCGCAGCCAATAACACCAGCTTTGGTTTATCCGCCGGCTTACTGAGCGACAGCTATGAGCTATACCAGCATTTTTATAAGCTGATCCGCGCTGGTATCGTAAACTGGAACCGGCCTATTACCGGCGCCAGCTCAGCGGCACCCTTTGGAGGGATCGGTAAGAGCGGTAACCACCGCGCCAGTGCCTACTATGCTGCCGATTACTGTGCGTACCCGGTGGCGTCCGTCGAGCTGGAGCAAGTGGTGCTGCCGGAACAATTGTCACCCGGCTTACAGTTTTAACCACGGATAAATCGGAGCTACGGCTCCGATTTGTTTTCCAGGCAAATATTTGCTTAAATGATTGAAAACCTTTCGCTGTTCGGGCAAGTTATCCGGCAGTCGCTTTTCAGTCAGTGGTGCACAGGTACACTATGGTTATTGATAAACCCGGATATGAACACCTGATCCAGTTTCTAACTGAACATCTGGCACTCTTTACTGCAACCGGGCCGGCGGCAGACAGTGGTAAAACCATAGGTGTGTTGCTGGAAGAAAAAATCGCTGAACAAATTATCGCTCTCTGTACCCAACATACCGAACTGGAAACCAACCACCGCTCGCTGATAATTCGCGAAGTTGATGGTATTATGTATGACTTTCAGGAAATCCTCTCTTCGGTGCTGGATAAACCGGCTACCCAACCGCAACAAGATCTGATCTATGAGATCGCGTTATTAATCAAAAATCTGTTCGATAACGCCATTGCCGCGTTATTTGACTAAGCCGTATCATCGCTGACGCCTCTTACTGACGAGGATAATTTTGCTGGCCTGTCTGCCCACTTTTCCGTAGAATACTCAGCCTTAAAATTGAGCTGGGGTCAGTCTGATGGAAGCAACCGTAAGCTGGGTAAATAATCTGACTTTTCTGGGGCGCTCTGGTAGCGGTCATGCCGTGGTGTTTGATGCCGACCGCGACAGTAATACCGCTCCAACGCCAATGGAAATGCTGTTAATGTCTGCTGGGGCCTGCTCCTCGGTGGATGTGGTCGGGATTTTGCAAAAAGCCCGGCAACAGGTGCAGCACTGTGAAGTACAGCTCTCGGCCGAACGGGCAGAGACGGTACCTAAAGTCTTTACCAAACTGCATTTGCATTTTGTGGTAACAGGTACAGATGTCAGTGAAAAGCAGGTTGAGCGGGCCGTTAATCTGTCTGCTGAAAAATATTGCTCTGTATCGATCATGCTGGCTCAAAGTGTCAAAGTAACGCATTCGTTCAGCATTAAACAGGCTGAATAATTAGGGTGACTGCAAGGTCAGGCTGAAAGTTAACTGCGGCGTCTGGTGCGTCGTTAGCGGAGAGCAAAGAAATTGGTTAAGCCTTTTGAAAAACTGAAACTACATGGTTTTAATAACCTGACCAAGAGTTTAAGTTTTAGTCTGTACGATATCTGTTATGCCAAAACCGAACAGCATCGGCAGGAATATATTGAATATATTGATGAGCAATACAATGCGGATCGCCTGACTGATATCCTGACTGAAGTGGTGGATATTATCGGCGCCAATATATTGAATATCGCCCGGCAGGACTATGATCCGCAAGGTGCCAGCGTCACCATTCTGGTTAGTGAAGAGCCGGTATTAATCGATCCGGATAATTCAGAAAACCCCGGGCCGCGGCCGGATGCCGTAGTGGCGCATCTGGATAAAAGTCATATTTGTGTTCATACCTACCCGGAAGTGCACCCGCATGATGGCATCTGTACTTTCCGCGCGGATATCGAAGTATCTACCTGCGGTATTATTTCACCATTAAAGGCGCTGAATTTTCTGATCCACAGTTTTGAATCGGATGTGGTGACAATTGACTATCGGGTACGGGGTTTTACCCGCGATGTCAGTGGTACTAAGCATTATATCGATCATCCGATTACCTCAATCCAGAACTTTATGGATGAAGACACGAAGAAAGCGTTCCAGATGATCGACGTTAACGTCTATCAGGAAAACCTGTTCCATACCAAGATGATGCTAAAAGAAGGGGATTTAAATAATTACCTGTTTGGTATGGGTACCGACTCGATGACGCCGGAAGAGCAGAAGCAAATCACGAAAAAAGTATTCCGTGAAATCAAAGAAATCTTTTACGGTCGTAATCTGCCTGAAGTGAAATAACGGTATTAGCTTACCGCCTGACAGCCAGCGTTATGCTGGCTGTTCTATTTTTAAGATTTAAATATTAAACAATGAGCCCTGGCCGCGGGCTTCCCGTCTTTTCTGCATCAGTGCTTCAATCAGTGGCGTTAGGATCAGCTCCATCGCCAGCCCCATCTTGCCTCCTGGCACGACCAAAGTGTTAACCCGCGACATAAAGGCACCGTCAATCATTTGCAGATAGTACGGGAAATCTACATGTTTGATACCGCGAAAACGGATCACCACAAAGCTTTCATCCAATGACGGGATGTCTTTGGCACTGAACGGGTTTGAGGTATCAACGGTGGGTACCCGCTGAAAGTTGATATGAGTGCGCGAGAACTGCGGTGTAATATGGTTAAAGTAATCTTCCATACTGCGTACTATGCTGGCTTGCACAGCTTCGCGGCTGTGGCCGCGTTCCGACGTATCGCGGATAATTTTCTGAATCCATTCCAGATTGACGATCGGCACCATACCAATCAGCAAGTCGACATGCTGGGCGACATTATGTTGTTCTGTCACTGCGGCGCCATGTAAGCCTTCGTAAAACAGCAGATCGGTATTTGGCCGCAGGTCTTGCCAGGGCGTAAAGGTACCCGGTAGTTGATTATAGGGCACGGCTTCGTCAAAGGTATGCAGGTAATGACGGATGCGGCCGGTGCCATTTTCCGCATAGCTGGCAAAGAAGTTTTCCAGCGCACCAAAATCATTGGCTTCAGCGCCAAAGTAGCTGATATGCCGTCCCTCTTCCTTTGCTTTGCGCACTGCCACATCCATTTCTGGCCGGCTGTAGCGGTGAAAACAATCGCCCTCAACAAAGGCGGCGTCGATACCGAGGGTACGGAAAATATGTTTAAACGCATTACTGGTTGTGGTGGTGCCGGCACCGGAAGAGCCGGTGACGGCAATAATTGGATTTTTGTGTGACATAAGGCATACCTTAAGCTGAACTGAAAAGTACCTTAGCGGATCCTGAGGTCATTACGCAACCTGCCTTTTTGTTGATCCGAAATAGCTGTGCCGAGTACAAGCTGGTATCACAGAGCGTCTAACAGGAGAAATTCGCATGTCTGGCATCTTATTGCCGTTATTGATTATTGCTTTTTTGCCTTACCTGGCCAAGCTACCTTTGGTTTGGGCAATGCAGCGGGCCGGTGGCTACAACAACCATTATCCGCGGCAGCAACAAAGCCAACTCACTGGTTTCGGTCAGCGCTGCACAGCAGCGCACTACAATAGCTTTGAAGCGCTGGCGTTCTTTAGTGTCGCAGTATTGATGGTGATCGCAGTGGGGCAGGTCAGTGACACCATGCAGTTGTTAGCCTGGAGCTTTGTCGCGTGTCGGGTGGCGTACTTATTTTGTTATTGGCTAGACTGGGCAACCGCGCGCAGCTTGATTTGGCTGGCCTCAATGGCCAGTGCCATCAGCCTGATGCTGCTGGCACTGGGAAGTATTTAAAAGCGGAAGGTTGCTAAGATCGGATCGTGATCAGAGGAACGATAGGGCAGCGGGGCAAATAATTGCTCTCGCTGACTGGCCGGTTTAAAGCGGGTGCTGTAATCCAGTAGGACTGGCTCATCGGCATTAATCGGCCAATGTGTAAAGCTCACCAGTTTTCCGGCCAGCGCCGGGGTGGTTAGCAGGTGGTCCAGCGAGCCACTCTGGCCGCGAAACACGAACGAGTAAGAGTCGGCTTTACCATCGTCCAGATACTGCCAGCCCTGCTGTTCAAACCAGCGGATCGGATCTTCCTGCCGGTAGGCATTAAAATCACCCATAATCACCTGATAGTCGGTATTCACACCGGTTGGCTGAGTTGCCAACCAGCTGTGCATTGCTGCCGCCGCTTCCAACCGGGCGGCATTCCAGCACGCCTGACCATCCCCCTGATCGCGTTGTAACAGATAATCGCTACTGCCGCGCCTTGGGCAGCTACCTTTGGATTTGAAATGATTAATGGTGACAGTTACCAGTTCGCCCGAGGCAGTATGACGGAAGCTTTGTGCCAGAGGCGGGCGATGCAGACGGGTAAAGGGGGCTGCCGTTTGCGTTGCCGCCTGCCCTTCGGCGCTAACCCGACTTGGGCGATAAAAAATACCCACTTTAATATCGTCACCACCCGGGGTTACCGGTGCGATCACTTGTTGGTAAGGCTCACTACTGCGTGCATTAAGCGCCGCCAGCAAGGTCGCACTGGCACTGCCATCAGCATAGCCATTATTTTCCAGTTCTAACAAACCGATAATATCCGCATCCAACGCCAACAGGGCTGCCACCAGTTTCTCCTGTTGACGCTGCAGTTCAGTCGGATTACGGGCACCACGACGGGTTGGAAAGGCTTCAGCCTGGCCATGACCGGTAAAAAAGTTCAGCACATTGTAGCTCGCTATGCGTAGCTCATTAGTTGCTGTTTTTGCCGGCGCTTCAGGTCTGGGGTTGCTGCTAACAAAAGTCGGCTTGGCGGTAGGTAGCAAACGATAGCCGCGCTCATCCTGATGCAAAATACCTTCAATGTTTAACACCTGATCGCCCACTCTCAGCGTTTGATAAGCGCTAAGACTGGTGTCCGGATAGGGCAGTGGATCAGGATTCTGGCGATAGCTGCCATCATCCAGCAAGATGCTCCGTCTGGTATAGTCCGCCGCCAGCTGCTGCGCCGCTGCACCGGGTGCTACCACCTGGGTCGGCACCATTAAGCGCTTATCGGCCAACATCAGCTCGCCATAGCGGCCAAGATTAAAACTGTCGGTCACGACCAGCGGTTGTTCGATCCGCAGCCACATCCCTTCGTAAGCTTCCCAGCTCAGCTCTGGCGGCAGCGGTAAGGTCAGACTTACTGGCTTTGTTTCGCCGCTGCCGCAGGTATCGAGCACAGTGGCATCGATCAGGCTGGTCAATTGTTCAACCTCTGCCACCGTGCCGCTTAGTTGTAGGATTTGACCACTTTGATACTGTTGCGCGTTAGCTAAAGCAACAAAAATGGCCTCGGCGGTTAGCGGATCCTGATCCGGACTCAGGCTCTGTATCATCAGACCGGGCAGAGGACCATCGGCATATACCACGCCCAACACCATCCCCTGGATGGTTACTGTTTTGCCAAGCAGCGGGCTTTCTTCACCCTGGCCCTGAGTTTGCGCAATACTGTGTGTTACTGACTGACAAGTCAGCGGTGCCTGTTGACAGCCAGCTGTTAAAGCGCCGGCAACGACAAGCCATAAAAATTTATACATATTGGATGTCCGATAAAAAAAGGTGCCGCAGCACCTTTTGCAAAAATATTTAAAGGTTATTGCTGCTGTTCACGTGCCACAGCCCGATAACCAATGTCGGTGCGGTAATACAGCTGCTCCCAGCTAATCGCCGCCGCCAGTTTATAAGCCGCTTGTTGCGCGGCGGTGACAGTATCACCCAGCGCAGTCGCACACAGTACCCGGCCACCGTTCGTCAGCACCTGACCGTCTTTTAGTTCAGTACCGGCGTGGAATACTTTACCCGGCAAGGTCGCAGCTTGTTCCAGCCCGCTAATAACCTTGCCTTTAGCATAGGTATCCGGATAACCACCAGCGGCCAGAACCACACCCACTGCGGCCAGTGGATTGAAGTCAAGCTGCATTTGATCCAGTTTACCGTCCACCGCAGCCTGACACAGCGCCACCAGATCCGACTGCAGCCGCAGCATAATCGGCTGCGTTTCCGGATCGCCAAAGCGGCAGTTAAATTCGAGTACTTTTGCCGAGCCATCCGGCGCAATCATCAGACCGGCATACAGGAAGCCGGTAAACACATTACCCTCGGCGGCCATACCGCGGACGGTCGGATAAATCACCTGTTGCATTACCCAGTCGTGTACTTGGGGGGTAACCACTGGTGCCGGCGAGTACGCGCCCATACCACCGGTATTCGGCCCTTTGTCAGCATTATCACGGGCTTTGTGATCCTGTGACGACGCGAAGGCCAGCGCATGTTGACCATCAACCATCACGATAAAGGACGCTTCTTCACCGGTCAGGAATTCTTCAATCACTACGCGGCTGCCGGCATCACCAAATTTATTGCCACTGAGCATATCGTCGATCGCGGCAAAGGCTTCG
Organism: Alishewanella sp. WH16-1; assembly: GCF_001441695.1. NCBI lineage: Bacteria > Pseudomonadati > Pseudomonadota > Gammaproteobacteria > Alteromonadales > Alteromonadaceae > Alishewanella > Alishewanella sp. WH16-1. The sequence goes on from NZ_LCWL01000112.1 coordinate 27,618, forward strand.
GCTTCCGTTTGGGCGATAATCACACCTTTGCCTGCGGCCAGACCATCGGCTTTAATTACGATAGGCGTGCCTAAACGACGCACATAGTCTTTTGCGGCGCTAATGTCAGTAAAGTTCTGGTAAGCAGCGGTTGGGATCTGATGCCGGGCTAAAAAGTCCTTCGCAAAAGCTTTCGAACTTTCCAACTGTGCGGCTGCACGGGTTGGGCCGAAAATCGCCAGGCCGGCAGCGCGGAATTTATCCACGACTCCTTTCGCCAGCGGCGCTTCCGGACCAACGATAGTTAGCGCGATCTGCTCTTGCTGAGCAAAGGCCAGCAAGGCATCAACATCATCTGCGGCAATGGCCACATTATGTAAATTGCTTTCCAGTGCCGTACCAGCATTCCCCGGTGCCACAAACACCTGAGTGACCAACGGCGATTGCGCCGCTTTCCAGGCCAGAGCATGTTCGCGACCACCACCACCTATTACCATTACTTTCATCAGTTTTTCCGTTTTTAGTCAGGACGCCCGACATCAGGGCGTAGCAGGTTTCCGAAACTTCAGGGTCATGCGGTCACTTTCACCGATGGCCAAATATTTTTCCCGATCCTGATCACCCAGTCGCAAACTAGGCGGCAAGGTCCAGACCCCGTTAGGGTGGTCTGCCTTATCTTTCGGGTTCGCATTAATCTCACTGCGCGCTTCCAGCGTAAAGCCAGCCTGTTCTGCCAGTTTAATGGTCAGACTTTCCGGCATATAGCCGCTGCGGGTCCAGTCGCTGTCAAGCTTACTTTCAGGTAAACGGTGTTCGACGATACCGAGCACACCACCAGGCTTTAAAGCGGTATAAAAATGGGCGAAGGCGGTCAGCATCGCTTCCTCGCCACCGGCAATATACCAGTTGTGCAGGTTGCGGAAGGTCAGCACCACATCTGCGCTACCGGCAGGCGCAATTTCCACGCCGGGGCGGGGGGCAAACTCTGTGATCTTCACTTTGCTGTAGGCTGGATCGGTGGCCAGCTTCTCAATAAAGGCCTGACGGCTACGTTGGCCATAACCTTCTGCGCTGGCAGGAAAGTGGGCAGCGTAATAAACACCTTGTTCAGCAAGCAAGGGCGCCAGAATTTCGGTATACCAGCCGGCACCCGGGGAAATTTCTACCACTGTGGCTTGCGGCGTTACTTCAAAAAACTGCAGCGTCGGCAGCGGATTGCGATATTGGTCGCGCGCAACATTGGCTGCCGAGCGCAAAGGATTGTTATTTACTGCCTGTTCAAGGCTGGCTGCGGGGGTGGTTGCAACCACTGCAGATGACAGTAACAGGCTGCTTAACAGCAGGGTAGGACGACTCAGAACACGGCTCAGTTGGGTTAACATCAACAGCTCCTTCTAAAAGTGGCGATAGTTTAGCAAAGCAGCCGTCGAAATGCAGCGGCTTTTGGCAATGGCTTACTTCTGACGATTTGGGTGGCTAGACTGCTAAATTTCAATCTACAATACCCAATGGCTATGTTAGAATAGCCGACCTTTTTAGTGCAGGTTGTCCTATGTTAGATCAGATTAAAGTCGTATTAGTTGGCACCACGCATACGGGTAATATCGGTTCAGTGGCGCGAGCCATGAAAACCATGGGCTTATCGCAACTGTGTCTGGTAGCACCAAAGACGGCACCGGATGGGCAGGCTTATGCGTTGGCGGCCGGTGCCAGTGAAATTCTGGCTGCAGCCAAAACCTTTGACACCCTTGAACAAGCCATTGCTGATTGTGCGCTGGTGATAGGCAGCAGCGCCCGCTCCCGTACCCTAAGCTGGCCGATGTTATCCAGCCGCGAATGCGGTATCAAAGCCGTGCAGCAAGCTGCGACAGCACCGGTGGCGCTGGTATTTGGCCGCGAAAGTAATGGTTTGAGTAACGAAGAATTACAGCTGTGTAACTACCATGTTTGTATCGAGGCCAATCCGGAATACAGCTCACTGAATCTGGCGATGGCGGTACAGATTTTCTGTTACGAAGTACGCATGGCGTATTTAGCTTCGCAGCAACAGACGCAGGAAAGTGATCTCGCGGTTTATCCGACGTCGCTACAAATGGAAAACTTTTTTCAGCATTTGGAAACGGCGCTGACGCATACCGGCTTTATTATCAAGCAACATCCAGGTGTAGTGATGACCAAGTTGCGTCGCTTGTTTACCCGGGCGCGGCCGGAGGAAGCCGAATACAATATTTTACGCGGTATCCTGACCTCGATGTTGCGGTTGGAAAAAGTGGATCAGACTACTCACAAGGAGTAATTGGCATGTTTTCCGGTATCAAAGAAGATATTCGCAGTGTATTTGATCGCGATCCGGCGGCGCGCAGTACTTTTGAGGTATTAACTACCTATCCGGGTTTACATGCCATCTGGCTACACCGGCTGAGTCATAAATTATGGCGGGCGAATTGGAAATGGCTGGCGCGCTGGTTAAGTACTATTGGCCGCTGGTTAACGGGCGTTGAAATCCATCCCGGCGCGCGGATTGGCCGGCGTTTTTTTATCGATCATGGTATGGGTGTAGTGATCGGGGAAACGGCAGAAATTGGCGATGACTGTACCCTGTATCATGGCGTGACACTGGGCGGTACCAGTTGGAGCCCTGGCAAGCGCCATCCGACCCTGGGGAAAGGTGTAGTGATTGGCGCCGGCGCCAAGGTGTTGGGGCCCTTATATGTTGGTGAAAATGCCCGTATCGGTTCGAATGCCGTGGTGGTAAAAGATGTGCCGGCGGGTTGTACTGTGGTCGGTATTCCGGGGCGGATTGTTGCCAAGACGGACGCTGAAACCTCAGCGCAGCGGCAACAACTGGCGAAGAAGTTTGGCTTTGATGCTTATGCGGTGTCGGCAGATAACCCGGATCCGGTGGCTAATGCGATTGGAAGTTTATTGGATCATATCCATTTTCTGGATAACAAGGTTACCGAGCTGTGCCAGAGCGTCAATCAGCTGGGGGGGAATGTCTGTTCTGAGCTGCCGCAAGTGAAGATTGACGAAGCCGAATTTAAACTGGCCGAACAACGTGCCGCCGAGCAGCGGCGTAAAGAAGACGAAACTAGCGGCGCTTAATACCTGACTGTTTTAGTCGGGTTTATACTTGACTAAAATAGTCAGGAATGTACAATAGCAGCATTCTGCAACAGGAGTTGACTATGCGTTTAACCTCCAAAGGCCGTTATGCTGTTACCGCCATGCTGGACGTGGCTTTGCACGCTGTCAAAGGCCCAGTACCGCTAGCTGATATCTCTGAGCGGCAAGGTATTTCATTGTCTTACCTTGAGCAATTATTTGCCCGTTTACGTAAGCAGGGCCTGGTCAGTAGTGTGCGAGGCCCGGGCGGGGGCTATCAGTTAGGTCTGCCGGCGGCGGCAATTTCTGTTTCTGCAGTGATTGCGGCGGTAGATGAGTCAGTTGATGCCACCCGCTGTCAGGGCAAGTCAGATTGTCATGGCGGTGCCCGTTGTCTGACCCACACCCTGTGGAGCAATCTAAGTCATCGAATTGAAGACTTCCTGACCAATATCAGCCTTGAAGAGCTGGTCAATCAGGAAGAAGTGCGGCAAACCGCTTTGCAACAAAGCCGTAAAGTAAAGAATCCGGCAACTGATATCGAAGTCAGCTGTCAGCTGTAAGCGCAACACGGAGCCAACAATGAAGCTACCCATTTATTTAGACTATGCTGCGACTACCCCGGTTGATCCGCGGGTTGCTGAGAAAATGATGCAATTCCTGACAATGGATGGCCAGTTTGGTAATCCGGCGTCACGTTCGCATCGTTTTGGCTGGCAAGCTGAAGAAGCGGTAGAGATCGCCCGCAGTCAAATTGCGGAGCTGGTAAATGCCGACCCGCGCGAAATCGTTTTTACCTCAGGCGCGACCGAGTCGAATAACCTGGCGATTAAAGGCGCTGCCGAGTTCTACCATAAAAAAGGTAAACACCTGATCACCGTCAAAACCGAACACAAAGCGGTGTTAGATACTATGCGCCAGTTAGAGCGTGACGGCTTTGAAGTGACTTATCTGGACGTGGAAGCCAACGGTCTGGTTGATCTGGTTAAATTAGAACAAGCCATGCGCCCGGATACCACTGTTGTCAGCATTATGATGGTGAATAACGAAATTGGCGTGGTGCAGGATGTTGCGGCAATAGGTGAACTGTGTCGCAGTAAAGGTATTATTTTCCATGTTGATGCCGCTCAGGCCACCGGCAAGGTTGAGATTGATCTGCAGCAGCTGAAAGTCGATTTAATGTCGTTCTCTGGTCATAAAACCTATGGCCCTAAAGGTATTGGCGCTCTGTTCGTGCGTCGTAAGCCTCGGATTCGTTTAGAAGCACAAACCCATGGTGGTGGTCATGAGCGCGGTATGCGTTCAGGCACCTTGGCGACACACCAAATCGTTGCGATGGGTGAAGCCTTCCGCCTGGCCAAAGAAGAAATGGCCGCAGAGCAGCAGCGGATCACCGCACTGCGCGATCGCTTGTGGAACGGCATTAAAGATATTGAACAGGTATTTTTAAACGGTGATGCCAAGGCTCGGGTACCGAATATTACCAACGTCAGCTTTAACTATGTTGAAGGTGAGTCGCTGATTATGGCGCTAAAAGATATCGCCGTGTCTTCAGGTTCAGCCTGTACCTCTGCCAGCTTAGAGCCATCTTATGTGCTGCGGGCTCTGGGGCTGTCAGATGAATTGGCACACAGTTCAATTCGTTTTAGTATCGGCCGTTTTACTACCGAAGAACAGATTGACCACACCATTAAAATTGTACATGAAGCTATCGCCAAGCTGCGCGAAATGTCGCCGCTGTGGGATATGTACAAAGACGGTATTGATTTAAACACTGTAGCCTGGGTCGCGCACTAAGCGCACACCAGCAAAGAGGTAATTATCATGGCATACAGTAACAAAGTAATTGATCACTACGAAAACCCGCGTAACGTTGGTTCTTTCGCTAAAGATGATCCCAGTGTTGCCACCGGTATGGTCGGCGCACCTGCTTGCGGTGACGTAATGAAGCTGCAAATTAAGGTTAATGAACAAGGCATCATTGAAGATGCCAAGTTTAAAACCTATGGTTGTGGCAGTGCTATTGCCTCCAGTTCACTGGTAACCGAATGGGTTAAAGGCAAGACACTGGACGAAGCCCAGCAGATCAAAAACACCGACATTGCGCAGGAACTGGCGTTGCCGCCGGTAAAAATTCACTGCTCAATCCTGGCTGAAGATGCCATCAAAGCTGCAATCGCTGATTACAAACAGAAGCGCGGAGGCTAAGGCCAGATGGCGATTTCGATGACAGCGGCGGCAGCTGAGCGGGTCAGTAGTTTTCTACAGAACCGTGGCAAGGGGGTCGGATTACGGGTTGGCGTAAAAACTACCGGTTGTTCTGGTTTGGCCTATGTGCTGGAATTTGTCGATGAGCTGAACGAAGATGACCAGGTGTTTGAAGATCACGGCTTAAAGCTGGTGGTGGATGGCAAAAGTCTGGTCTATATCGACGGTACTCAGCTGGATTTCGTTAAAGAAGGTCTGAACGAAGGCTTCAAATTTAACAACCCGAATGTTAACGGCGAGTGCGGTTGCGGCGAAAGCTTCACGGTATAAGTCAGGCACTGAGGCACGATGAACTATTTTCAGTTGTTTGATCTGCCAGAACAGTTTGAACTGGATCTGGCAGAGCTGGGTTCGCGCTATCTGGCACTGCAAAAGCGGTTTCATCCGGATAACTTTGCCGCCGGTTCAGAGCGGGACCGGCTGCTTGCCGTGCAGCAAACCGCCAATATTAACGATGCTTATCACAGCCTGAAACACCCGCTGCTCCGCGCTGAGCACATGCTGGCGCTGCGCGGTATTAAGCTCAGTAACGAACAACGCAGCTTTACCGATCCAGAGTTTTTAATGCAACAAATGGAATTGCGTGAGCAGTTGGCTGAATTATCGGCCGAGCCGGATCCCGAGCAGGCACTGTTTGCAATCGAACAGCAGTTACAGCAACAACGCAAAGCCTTACTCAAAGACTTACATCAGGCGCTGGCTGCTACTACGGCAGAGCAGGATCAGCTGGCAGCAGAACTGGTACGTAAGCTAAAATTCTTCTACAAACTGCAGCAAGAGCTGGAGTTAATCGAACAGCAACTACAAGACTGAATTCATTATGGCGTTATTACAAATTGCCGAGCCGGGCCAGAGCGCGGCGCCGCATCAACATAAATTGGCTGCCGGTATTGATCTGGGCACCACCAACTCGCTGGTGGCGACAGTCCGCAGTGGCGAAGCCAAAGTACTGCTGAATCAGGCGGGTGAGGCGATGGTACCCTCAGTGGTGCAATATGGCGCAGCGCAGGTTGTGGTGGGCTCCGCAGCCGTCGCGGCCGCCGTCAGTGATCCGGATAATACCATAGTGTCGGTAAAGCGTCTGATGGGCAAAGGCTATCAGGAAACGCTGGCGCTGAACGAAAAATTACCCTATCAGCTGATTGAACAAAGCGGCTTGGTAGCGATTGAAACGGCTGCCGGCGTGAAAAACCCGGTGGAAGTCTCTGCAGAAATTCTGGCTACCCTGGCTAATACCGCCAGTCAAACCCTCGGCGGTGAGCTTAATGGTGTCGTTATTACGGTGCCAGCCTATTTTGATGATGCACAGCGCCAGGCTACCAAAGATGCCGCTAAACTAGCCGGTCTCAATGTGCTGCGCTTGTTAAATGAGCCGACGGCAGCGGCACTGGCTTATGGCCTTGATTCGGGTCAGGAAGGCATTATCGCCGTTTATGATTTAGGCGGTGGCACCTTTGATATTTCAATTCTACGCTTACGACGTGGCGTGTTTGAAGTGCTGGCAACCGGTGGCGATTCGGCACTGGGTGGTGATGATTTTGATCAGGCGCTGGTGAGCTTTTTGCAGCAGCAACATGACCAGCACAGCCTGTCGGCCAGTGCCCGCCGGCAATATCAGCAACAAGCCAAAGCCATTAAAGAGCGGCTGACAGACAGCGAGAGCACCGATTATAGCTTTAGTGCCGATGGCAAGCAGCTAACGGGCAGTGTAACTCGCCAGCAATTTGAAGAACTGATTAGCCCACTGGTAAAACAAACTATCCGGGCTTGCCGGCAGAGTTTACGCGATGCCGGTTTAACTACCGATGAGGTGTTAAAAGTGGTAATGGTCGGTGGTTCAACCCGGGTTCCCCTGGTACGTCAACAAGTGGCAGCTTTTTTTGGTACTGAGCCATTAACCTCGATTGACCCGGACCAGGTCGTTGCTATTGGCGCGGCGATTCAGGCCAATGTACTGGTTGGCAATAAGGCCGATAATGAAACCCTGCTGCTGGATGTGATCCCGCTGTCGCTGGGCATTGAAACCATGGGTGGCCTGACCGAAAAAATTATCCCGCGTAATACCGTGATCCCGGTGGCGCGGGCGCAGGAATTTACCACCTTTAAAGATGGTCAGACGGCGATGGCGATCCATGTGGTACAGGGTGAGCGTGAGCTGGTCGAAGATTGCCGGTCGCTGGCGCGTTTCGAGCTACGTGGTATTCCACCGATGCCGGCTGGCGGTGCCCATATCCGCGTCACGTTCCAGGTCGATGCCGATGGTTTGCTTAGCGTCAGTGCGATGGAAAAATCCACCGGCGTGCAGGCCAATATTCAGGTGAAGCCTTCTTATGGCCTGACTGATGATCAGGTGGCGCAGATGATTAGTGGCTCGATGCAATATGCACGGCAGGATATGCAGCAGCGCTTATTGCGTGAGCAGCAAGTCGAAGCGGAGCGGGTGCTGGAAGCGGTCAGTGCCGCGCTGGCCACTGATGCCTCACTACTGAACGAACATGAATTAACCACCATCCGCGAGGCACTACGCCAGCTAGCGGAGCTGAAACAGCAAGGCGATACGGCAGCCATTAAAGCCGCGATCGAACACACTAACCAATTAACCGATGATTTTGCGGCACGACGGATGGATAAATCGATCCGGCTGGCGCTGCAGGGTCATAAAGTCGACGAGGTCTAACATGCCCCAAATCGTATTTTTACCCCATCCAGAGTTGTGCCCTAAAGGGGCGGCACTTGAAGCCAAAAGCGGTGAGACGGTATTGGATGTGGCGTTGAAAAACGGTATCGCGATTGAGCATGCCTGCGAAAAATCCTGTGCTTGTACCACCTGTCATGTGATCGTGCGCGAGGGCTTTTACTCGCTAAATCCGAGTGACGAGCTGGAGGATGATATGCTGGACAAAGCCTGGGGTTTAGAGCCGGAATCACGTTTAGGCTGTCAGGCTATTATTGCCGATGAAGATCTGGTAGTCGAAATTCCAAAATATACCGTCAATATGGTTAGCGAAGGGCATTAGGTTTTTTTTCGATTTTAGCGTATACTTTGCCGCCCAAAATTTTAACCCTTTAGACTAACAGGAGCCTGACATGGCCTTAGAACGTACTTTCTCTATCGTGAAGCCGGATGCCGTAGCGAAGAATCTGATCGGCGCAATTTACAGCCGCTTTGAAGCCGCTGGCCTGCGCATTGTTGCTGCCAAGATGTTACACTTAAGCCGGGAACAGGCTGAAGGTTTCTACGCTGAGCACAAAGAGCGTCCATTCTTCAACGCGCTGGTATCTTTTATGACGTCTGGCCCGGTAATGGTACAGGTATTAGAAGGTGAAGACGCTGTACGTAAGAACCGTGAAATCATGGGTGCCACTAACCCGAAAGATGCTTTAGCCGGTACTTTACGTGCGGATTTCGCTGCCAGCATCGATGAGAATGCGGTACACGGTTCAGACGCTGCGGCTTCTGCAGCCCGTGAAATTGCCTACTTCTTCACTGACGCTGAGCTGTGCAGCCGTACCCGTTAATCCGGTAGCTGTCTGCAAAGAGACTAAGGGGGCAGCAGCCCCCTTAGTGCATTAAGCACTGCAGGAAGAAAGTTTTTTGTTGATATTGGTTAGCTGGAGTTTACTGGCATGAGCAACACCCCCGAAGTCGTCAATTTGCTGGACCTGACCCGGTCGCAAATGCAAGAGTTCTTTGTCAGTCTTGGCGAAAAGCCATTCCGCGCTGATCAGGTGATGAAGTGGATTTATCACTTCTGTGTCGATGATTTCGACAAAATGACCAATATCAACAAAAAACTCCGCGATCTGTTAAAGGCACGCTGCGTGATTAAGGCGCCGGTCGTGGCCACCCGTCAGGACAGTGCCGATGGCACCATCAAGTTTGTGATGGCGCTGGAAGGTGGTCAGGAAGTCGAAACCGTCTGGATCCCGGAAAAAGATCGCCGTACCCTTTGTGTGTCGTCGCAGGTGGGTTGCGCACTGGATTGTTCCTTCTGTTCTACGGCGCAGCAAGGCTTTAACCGTAACCTCAGTGTCTCAGAAATTATCGGTCAGGTGTGGCGGGTATCGCAGATTATCGGCAGCTTTGGTGATACCGGTGAAAAGCCAGTCACTAACGTGGTGATGATGGGTATGGGTGAACCGCTGCTCAATCTGAATAACGTGGTACCCGCGATGGAACTGATGATGGAAGACTTCGGCTTTGGTTTATCAAAGCGCAGGGTCACGCTCAGTACTTCAGGTGTAGTACCGGCCCTGGATTTACTGCGTGAAAAGATTGATGTGGCCTTAGCGATCTCGTTGCACGCGCCGAATAATGCGCTGCGCGACGAGCTGGTGCCGGTAAACAAAAAATACCCAATGGAAGAATTTCTGGCGGCCTCGCGGCGTTATATTGAGCATTCTAAGGCCAATGATAAGGTCACGGTGGAATATGTGATGCTGGAAGGCATCAATGACAGCACTGATCAGGCGCATGAACTCGCTAAAGCATTGAAAGATACGCCATCTAAGATTAATCTTATTCCATTCAATCCGTATCCGGGTTCGCCGTATAAGCGCTCCAGCAATTCACGGATTGATCGCTTTAACAAGGTCTTACAAGAACACGGTTTTACTGTTATGGTACGTAAAACCCGCGGTGATGATATCGACGCCGCCTGCGGGCAGCTGGTGGGCGATGTGATCGACCGGACGAAACGTTTACTGAAAAAGCAGCAAAAAGGCGAGAACATAGCGGTAAAAGTGCTGCAATAACAACAAATGGATGGCCAGTGGTAATGCAGAAACTTCCTGTGGTAACCGCGCTGACGGCATTGTGTTTACTCTCGGCCTGTGTGTCAGAGAGCACTTATGTGGCGAATGACCGCCAGGTCACGCAGCGCAATGTGGATAACACTGAAGCGGCTAAAACCCGTATTTCACTGGGCTTAAACTATTTGCGTCGCGGTGATAGCACCCAGGCACTGTTCAATCTGGAGCGTGCCCGGACTATGGCCCCTAATTTGCCAGAGGTGTATAACGCTCTGGCTTTTTATTATCAAACGGTAGGTGAGCATGTGCAGGCAGAAAATGCCTACAAGCAAGCCATTGCCCGTGATGCCAATAATGCTGACGCCTACAACAACTATGGTGCCTTCTTATGTCAGATTGGCAAGTTCGAAGACGCCGAACGTTTGCTGCTGACGGCTATCGCTAAACCCGGGTATATCCGTGTCGCCGAAAGTTACGAAAACCTGGCCTTATGTCAGTTAGAACAAGATGGTTTTGAACGCGCCCGTAACTTCCTGGCGTCGTCGCTAAGTCATAATGGTACCCGTATCACAGCGCTGATTAACAGTGCCTCGGTCAATTACGCGATGGGGAATTTGCAGGATGCGAAAGCCGATTTGCAACGGATCCAGCGCTTAGGGCGGGTATCGGCGCGCAGCACCTTGCTGAACTATCTGGTGTCAGAGAAACAGGGCGATCTGTCGACGATGAAACACGCCGAGCAGTTGTTGCTGACGTTGTATATTGATAGCAACGAAGCGCGGCTGTTACTGCAACAACGCTTGCTTGAAAGCGAGTTTGAACAGTTACGTGAGCGTTATAAGCAACATCTGCTGGCGGATTTTCTACCGGCAGTGCAGTCGGATAACGCTAAAGCGGCGGCGAATCAACCGGTCGCCAATCCACAACTGCGGATCCGGCGCAAAGTCGCTGAACCCGCCACTGTAGTGGCGAATGAGCAACAGGTAGCCGAGCCAAATCAGAACCGCCGGCCAGAAGCAAGCGTCCAGGCCGGGCCAGCCCCGGCAACTTTTACTGAGCAGCAACAGGTACAAGCCTTGGCCCAACCTGCTGCTTTGCCGGAAGAACGTGAACTCGTTCAGCCAGAGCCGGAGGTGCCTGCTACACCGCCTGCCACTAACCCTGCTAATGTAGAGACGACAACACAGCTTACCTTAGCGGAACCCACTGCCAGCAATGCCGTCCCTGAGTCTGAAGCCGCAGTCGCGGCGCCGGCATATAGCAGCAGCGGTCTGCAGTATGCCGATACCAATGCTGAAGCTGCTGCGGAGGTGCCGGTGCATTTGGTCACCGAGGGCGAATCGTTACATAGTATCTCGGTACAATATAATATTGTGTTAGCACGGCTGTTAGAATGGAACCATCTGACTGAGCAATCACGGCTTAGAGTCGGACAAAAAATTTATCTGGGGCCCAATGATGCGCCGCCAGAACCCAGTGCACCGCCGGTTCGTTTGGCCGCAGCACAACCCGTTGATAATTATTTTCATCAGGTAGCAGAGGGCGATACCATGTTTGCCATCTCATACCGTTATAATATTCGTCTCGAACGTTTTATGGCCTGGAATAATCTGACAGAAGAAAGTCGCCTGTCGATCGGCCAACGTTTATATATCGTGGATCCGGCAACTATTAATAATGAATCAGAATGATGTCACTCCGGCACAGGAATTAAGTGTTGGTCAAATTTTACGCCAGGAACGCGAACAGCGGCAGCTCAGTCTGGAGCAAGCTGCGCAGCAACTGAATCTTCGGGTTGAAGTGCTGCGTAGCCTGGAAGATGATCAGCCAGACAGCAGCATTTTACCGACTTTTATGCGCGGCTATTTAAAAGCCTATGCCCGGTTTTTAAAACTGCCAGCGCAGCCGCTATTGCAGCAGTTTGAGCAACAGCATCAGGTAAAAAGCGCGCCGGTAAAGCAGATGCGTACTTTCTCCAACCGCTCAGCACGACAACGCACAGAAAAACGCTTTATGTGGCTAACCTGGCTCATTGTCTCGATCATTATGTTGTCATTGGCGCTGTGGTTTTGGCAGAGTGCCCGCGACAGCGGTCTGAATGTCGCAGACGCCTTGAATAGTCAGGCAGCCAGTAACCCGTCGGATCCGGCCGCAGTCGTCACAGTACCTGCCGAGATGGTTGTGCCGACGTCTGAACCGACAACTGAGCTTAGTAATGAACCTGTACCAGAACAAGATAGCGGCAATGTCAGCAGTGAACAGTTAGTTGCTGATCTGGCGCAACTGCCCGTAGCGACGCAGCAACAACTACTGGCATTGTCTCAGCCAGCGGTAGAGGAGCCGGCGGCGACGGAAAGCTTTGGCGATAGTCGCAATGCCGGTTTAGATGTATTGAAGATGACCTTTACTGACAACTGTTGGATTGATGTGGTCGATGCCAATGGCGAGCGCATCGCTTACGGCACCAAACAAGCCGGCTACGTAATGGAACTGAATGCTAAAGCGCCTTTCGTGATTACGCTGGGCAATCCGGGGGTGGTGAGTATTGAGTTAAATCAGCAGCCCTATGATATGTCCCGCTTTCCCGGGAATCGCGTCGCCAAGTTCACTTTGCCAGGACAACCTGATTAATGTTTGCAGAAAATCCAATTAAACGCCGGCCCAGCACGCAGATTAAGGTCGGCAATGTATTGATCGGTGGCGATGCGCCTATCGCCGTACAATCAATGACCAATACCCGTACTACCGATGTTGACGCGACCGTGGCGCAGATCCGTGCTATTGCTGCGGCAGGCGCCGATCTGGTGCGGGTATCAGTGCCAACTATGGAAGCGGCTGAGGCCTTTAAGCTGATCAAACAGCAATCGCCGATCCCATTAGTAGCAGATATTCATTTTGATTACCGCATCGCTTTGAAAGTCGCTGAATACGGTGTCGATTGCTTACGGATTAACCCCGGCAATATCGGCCGTGAAGATCGGATCCGCGCGGTGGTCGATGCGGCGCGCGATCACAATATCCCCATTCGTATCGGCGTCAATGGCGGTTCGCTGGAAGCCGATATTCAGGAGAAGTACCGCGAGCCAACACCGGAAGCCCTGGTTGAGTCGGCAATGCGGCATGTTGATATTCTCGATCGGCTGAACTTTGATCAGTTTAAAGTCAGTGTTAAAGCGTCAGATGTGTTTTTAGCAGTAGGCGCTTATCGTTTGCTGGCGCAGCAAATTAAACAACCACTGCATTTAGGGATCACCGAAGCTGGTGGTGCCCGCGCTGGTGCGGTTAAGTCAGCTATTGGCTTAGGTATGCTGCTGGCGGAAGGCATTGGCGATACGCTGCGCATTTCGCTGGCCGCTGATCCGGTGGAAGAAGTCAAAGTGGCCTTTGATATTCTGAAGTCGCTGCGTATCCGCTCGCGCGGCATAAACTTTATTGCCTGCCCCAGTTGTTCGCGGCAGGAGTTTGATGTGATTAAAACCATGAACGAGCTGGAGCAGCGGCTGGAAGATGTGGTAGAGCCACTGACCGTCTCGGTAATTGGTTGTGTGGTAAATGGCCCGGGTGAAGCCTTGGTGTCGGATTTAGGTGTGGCCGGTGCCAGTAAAAAAAGCGGCTTTTACCTCAATGGCGAGCGCCAGAAACTGCGACTTGATAACGACAATATCGCTGAACAACTCGAGCAGCAGGTGCGGCAGTATTTGCAGCAGCGGATCGCGGTAAAGCAAGTCTAGGGCGACATTTCAGCCACTACCGATTATAATCACGCTTTTTTATTAACCTATTGCATCTGGGCGCTGCGGCGCCCCCCTAATGGAAGCAAAATTTTGTCAAAGCAAATTCAGGCAATTCGCGGCATGAATGACTGCCTGCCGCAGGACAGTGCCCTCTGGCAATATGTAGAAACGACCTTGCGCGACACGGCTGCCAGTTATGGTTACAGCGAAATCCGTTTCCCGATCGTCGAAATGACCGAGCTGTTTAAACGTTCAATTGGTGAAGTCACCGATATCGTTGAAAAAGAAATGTATACCTTTACTGATCGCAATGGTGACAGCCTAACCTTGCGCCCGGAAGGTACCGCTTGCTGTGTCCGCGCCGGCAACGAACATGGTTTACTGTACAATCAGGAACAACGGCTGTGGTATACCGGCCCGATGTTCCGCCACGAACGGCCGCAAAAAGGTCGTTACCGCCAGTTTCATCAGTTTGGGCTGGAAGCCTTTGGTATTGCCACCCCGGATATTGACGCTGAAGTAATTATCCTGACGGCGCGGATTTGGCAAAAACTGGGTTTAACGCCGTATGTGAAACTGGAACTAAACTCACTTGGCTCTAATGAGGCCCGAGCTGCCTATCGCGATAAGTTAGTGGCTTACCTGGAACAACATAAAGATTTGCTGGATGAAGATAGCTTGCGCCGGCTGTATAGCAACCCACTGCGGGTGCTGGATAGCAAGAATCCGGCGCTGGCGGAGGTGTTAGCCAAGGCACCAAAACTGGCAGAGCACCTGGACGAAGAATCCGCAGCGCATTTTGCCTCCTTGCAGCAGCGTTTAACGGCGGCGGGTATTGAGTTTGTGATTAACCCACGCTTGGTGCGCGGCCTGGATTATTACAACAGAACGGTATTTGAATGGGTCACCACTGAGCTTGGCGCTCAGGGTACCGTCTGTGCCGGTGGTCGTTATGACGGTCTGGTTGAGCAACTGGGTGGCAAAGCGACCCCTGCGGTGGGCTTTGCGATGGGGCTGGAGCGGTTAATCCTGTTACTACAAAGCCTGAACCTGGCCCCGGATTTACCGGCGCAAGCGGATATTTATCTGCTGGCAATGGGTGAAACTGCGGAACTTGCCGCCATAAGTGTTGCCGAAAGGCTGCGTAGCGAGTTACCGGCAAAACGTGTTATCTTGCACTGCGGTGGCGGTAACCTGAAAAAACAATTTAAGAAAGCAGACAAGTCAGGCGCAGCCATAGCCCTGATTTTAGGTGATGAAGAACTGGCGCGGCAGGAAATTACCGTTAAATGGCTGCGCGAAGACAAGCCACAACAAACGCTTAAGCTGAGTGAACTGGCTCAGCAGCTGGCCTGAAAGTATACGGAGTAGTTAGGTGGAAATTTATAATAGCGAAGAACAACAGGTTGAGGCCATTAAACGCTTTTGGAACGAATACGGCAAAGCCATAGTCGGTGGTGTGGTTATTGGTTTGGCGACACTCTACGGCTGGCGTTACTATCAGGCAGAGCAGCGCGCCAGTGCCGAAGCCTTATCCAGCAGCTACAGCCAGTTATTGCAACAACAAAGCAGTGACGATGCCTGGTTAACTCAGGCGCAAAGCTTTATCAGCGCTCAGGGCACCAACAATTATGCCATTTTTGCTGCCCTGCTCACTGCAAAAGAAGCTGTTGCTAAAGGTGATCTGGCGTTGGCCAGCCAGCAGCTAAGCTGGGTAGTACAGAACAGCAAAGATAGTAGCGTCAAGGCCATCGCTCAGTTACGTTTGGCGCGTATTCAGCGCGAAACTGGTGATCTGACCGCGGCACTGGCGACTGTCAATCAGGCGATGCCTGCCAGCTTTGCTGCGGCGCAAGCAGAACTTAAAGGCGATATTTTGCAGCAAAGCGGTGATTTAGTGGCGGCGAAAGCAGCCTATCAGCTGGCGTTTGATAATGCCGGTCAGAATACCCAGCTGTTACAAATTAAACTGGATGAGCTGGCGCACATCTCTGCAGCGAATTAAGGGGCAGGCATGAGATTTTCGGTAAAACAGGCGGCAGTTGTCCTGTTCAGTTTCAGTTTGCTGGCATGTTCAAGTAAAGAGAAGCTGGTACTGCCTGAAGTAGAGAACCAGATTAAGCCACGCGAGGTCTGGAGTGCTCAGGTTGGTAAAGGCGTTGCGCATTATGAGTCAGGGTTAAAACCACTGATCCTGAATGACAAAGTCTACATGGCCAGCCGTGAAGGCCTGGTTGTGGCCTTTGAGCTGAGTTCCGGTAAAAGATTATGGACCTTCGACCTGCGTAAGGACGATACCTTATCGACGTTACAGAAACTAAGACAGCGCTTCAGTGCTGATAATGCACGGATTGCGGGTGGTATCAGTCACGGCTTCGGTAATATTTATCTGGGTACCGAGAATGGCGATCTGGTGGCCTTGAATGCCGAAACCGGTGCCTTAGCCTGGCGGGTGCAGGTTCCGGGCGAAGTGCTGGTCAGTCCGGCTGTCGGTGATGGTTTTGTAGTTGTTAAGCTGGGTACAGGCTCGCTGATTGGTTTAAGCCCTGACAATGGCGAGCAGCGCTGGGTATTCGAGAACGAGCAACCGCCGCTGACTATCCGTGGTGTTAGCGAACCAGTCATCGATAGCGGTGGTGTGGTTTATGGCACTGCTAATGGCCGGGTTGGCGTCCTGGTAGTCGATCGTGGCTTCCAGGCGTGGGAAGAAAACATTGCTACGCCAAAAGGCAGCACAGATTTATCCCGTCTGGTCGATGTTGATGCCAAGCCGATCGTCATAGCCGGAACCGTCTATACTATAGCTTTTAACGGTGAGCTGTTCGCACTGGAACTGCGTAGTGGTCAACAACTGTGGAAGCGTGATTATGCCAGTTTCCGCAATATGACAGTACAGGGTACGGTGTTGTATTTGGTGGATTCTGAAGGCCGGATTTATGCCATCGATCGGCGCAATGGTACTGAACTGTGGAGTCAAACCGGTTTACACCGTCATTTCCTGACCGGGCCTGCGGTCTATAAAGACTACCTGGTGGTGGGTGATAATAAAGGCAATCTCCACTGGTTAGATCGTAACAGTGGTGATTTTGTAGCCCGGCAAAGTTTTGACAGCTCCGGCTTTTTCCGTGAGCCGGTCAGCAACAATGAGGTACTGGTGATCAGTACCCGCGATGGCGAGCTGACCGTTCTGCAAACGCCTTAACACAGGCGGGTTGCGTATTTAAACTGAAAACAGGCCTGAGTCAGGCCTGTTTTGTTATTTTTTGAGGTTGACACCATGTTACCTGTTGTGGCCCTGGTAGGGCGCGCCAATGTTGGCAAATCGACGTTATTTAACCGCTTAACCCGCAGCCGTGATGCCTTAGTGGCAGACTTTCCGGGCTTAACCCGTGACCGCAAATATGGCACGGTAAAGTTTGAAGGCATGGAGTTTATTGTGGTGGATACCGGTGGTATCGATGGCAATGAACAAGGCATTGAAGTGGAAATGGCGGAGCAGTCATTAAAGGCCATTGCTGAAGCGGACGTGGTGCTGTTTATGGTCGATGCCCGTGCCGGTGCCACTGTTGGTGATACGGCTATTGCGGCGCATATCCGTAAAGTCGAAAAGCCGGTGTTCTTGGTGGCGAATAAAACCGACGGGCTGGATGCCGATACCGCAGTGGCAGATTTCTACAGTCTGGGTTTAGGCGAAGTCTACCCGATTGCCGCGGCGCATGGCCGAGGCGTCACTTCCTTACTGCAAACGGCCTTACTGCCGTTTTTACAACAAAGCATGCCTGAGGTGACCGCTGAGGGCGAGGCTACAGAGTACGAACCGAGCGAGTTTAAAGAAATCAGCGAAGAAGAAGCCGAGGCCGAAGCGGCACGTTTACGCTCTGAGCATATTAAACTGGCGATTGTTGGCCGGCCGAATGTCGGTAAATCGACGCTGACCAACCGCATCCTCGGTGAAGAGCGGGTGGTAGTTTATGACATGCCGGGCACCACCCGCGATTCGATTTATATCCCCATGCAGCGCAATGGCCGTGACTATACGCTGATCGATACCGCTGGCGTGCGTCGTCGTGGCAAGATTGACGATATGGTAGAAAAATTCTCCGTGGTGAAAACCCTGCAGGCGATTGAAGATGCCAACGTGGTGGTGTTGGTGTTGGATGCGCGCCAGGGCATTTCTGATCAGGACTTAAGTATCCTCGGTTTTGTGCTGAACGCCGGTCGCTCACTGGTACTGGCAGTGAATAAATGGGATGGCCTGAACGACAGCGTCAAAGACGAAATTAAACGTGAGCTGGACCGCCGCTTAGGTTTTATCGACTTTGCCCGGCTGCACTTTATTTCGGCCTTGCATGGCTCTGGCGTCGGCAATCTGTTTGAGTCGGTGGAAGAAGCCTTTGACTCTGCTACCAAGCGGGTCAGTACCTCGCTGCTGACGCGGATTATGAAAATGGCGCAGGAAGATCACCAGCCGCCAATGGTCGCCGGACGGCGGGTGAAGTTAAAATATGCCCACGCCGGTGGTTACAATCCGCCTATTGTGGTGATTCATGGTAACCAGGTAAAAGATCTGCCGGATTCCTACAAGCGCTATCTGATGAATTATTATCGCAAGGCGCTGCAAATGATGGGCACGCCAATCCGCATTGAATTCCGTGAAGGTGAAAACCCCTTTACCCCGACCAAAAAGAACACTGAAACCGCGTTGCAGAAATATAAGCGCGAGCGGCTTCTAAAAGCGCGGCAAAAACTGGCGCAGAAGAACTAAGGATTAACTGATGAAATTTCGTTTTCCGGTCATTGTAATAGATGAAGATTTTCGCTCTGAGAATATTTCAGGCTCAGGCATCCGTGATCTGGCTGAAGCTATCGGCAGCCATGGTTTTGAAGTCATTGGCTATACCAGCTATGTCGATCTGACCGCCTTTGCCCAGCAAGCCAGCCGCGCCTCCTGTTTTATTTTGTCGATTGATGATGAAGAGTTTGGCAGTGGCAGTGAGCAGGAAGTCAGTGCGGCACTGACCGAGTTGCGCGCTTTTATCAAAGAAGTGCGCAAACGTAACGCCGATATTCCGATTTTCCTGTATGGCGAAACCCGCACCAGCCGGCATATCCCGAATGATATTCTGCGCGAGCTGCATGGCTTTATTCATATGTTTGAAGATACGCCGGAGTTTGTGGCACGGCATATTATTCGCGAAGCACGTAAATATCTGGATGCATTAGCGCCACCGTTTTTTACTGCCTTAATGGATTACGCTGAAGACAGCTCATACTCCTGGCACTGTCCGGGTCACTCTGGTGGCGTAGCTTTCCTGAAGAGTCCGGTGGGCCAGATGTTCCATCAGTTCTTTGGTGAGAATATGCTGCGTGCCGACGTTTGTAACTCGGTGGATGAGTTAGGTCAGCTGTTAGACCACACTGGCCCGGTAGCAGAGAGCGAAGCCAATGCGGCGCGGATCTTTAATGCTGACCATTTATTCTTTGTCACCAACGGTACTTCAACCTCGAATAAAATGGTCTGGCACTCAGTGGTCGCGCCGGGTGATATCGTCGTGGTGGATCGTAACTGTCATAAATCCATTCTGCACTCGATTATTATGACTGGTGCTATTCCGGTATTTTTAATGCCAACCCGTAACCATTACGGCATTATCGGCCCGATCCCGAAAAGCGAGTTTTCACCTGAAGCCATTGCGAAAAAGATTGAGGCTAATCCCTTTGCCCGCAATGCGAAAAATAAAAAGCCACGGATTCTGACCATCACCCAGAGTACCTATGACGGTATTTTGTATAACGTGGAAGAAATTAAGCAGGAGCTGGGTTCGACTATCGATACGCTGCACTTTGATGAAGCCTGGCTGCCGCATGCCAGCTTCCATGAGTTCTACCACAATATGCATGCCATCGGTAAAGATCGGCCGCGCTCAGAAGACACCCTGGTGTTCTCGACCCAGTCGACGCATAAACTGTTAGCCGGTTTATCGCAGGCGTCGCAAATCCTGGTGCAAAATGCCGAAAAGCGCAGCCTGGACACCCACCGGTTTAATGAATCCTATCTGATGCACAGCTCGACCAGCCCGCAATATGCCATTATTGCCAGCTGTGACGTCGCGGCCGCAATGATGGAGCCACCAGGCGGTACAGCCTTGGTTGAAGAAAGCCTACTGGAAGCGATCGATTTTCGCCGTGCCATGCGCAAGGTTGATGCCGAGTTTGGTGACGATGACTGGTGGTTTAAAGTCTGGGGTCCGGATCGTTTGCCGGAGGAGGGCATCGGTAACCGCGAGAAGTGGGTACTGCACGCGCAGGACAGCTGGCACGGCTTCGGTGAGATTGAATCCGGCTTTAATATGCTTGATCCGATTAAGGCCACTATCATTACACCGGGCATGAACCTGCAAGGCCAGTTTGATGATACCGGTATTCCGGCGGCCATCGTTAGTAAGTATCTGGCTGAACACGGTATTATTATCGAGAAGACCGGTCTGTATTCGTTCTTTATTATGTTTACTATCGGTATTACCAAAGGGCGCTGGAACTCGATGGTGACCGAACTGCAGCAATTTAAAGACGACTATGACCAGAACCTGCCAATGTGGCGGGTCATGCCGGAGTTTGCTGCCAAGAACCCGCGTTACGAGAAAGTTGGCCTGCGTGATCTGTGTCAGCGCATCCACAATATGTATCGCAAGTATGACGTAGCCAAGGTCACAACGGAGATGTACCTGTCGCAAATTGATACTGCTATGACCCCGGCAGATGCCTGGGCTAAGATGGCGCACCGTGAAATTGAGCGGGTATCGATTGATGATATTGAAGGCCGCGTGACTGCCATGCTGGTGACGCCTTATCCACCGGGAATTCCACTGATGGTACCGGGCGAGCGCTTTAATAAAACCATTATCAATTATCTGAAATTCACCCGCGCCTTTAACAGCGAGTTCCCGGGCTTTGAAACCGACGTGCACGGTTTAGTACGGGAAACCATCGATGGTGAAGTGAAGTACTTTATTGATGTGGTAAAAGAGTAAAATGCAGGCGAACTGTTGCATCTGACAACAGTTCGCCTATGCTGCATGGAGGCAGGACGGTAACAAGAGTATTACCGTTGCGAACAGGGAACGGCCACTATCTTGGATACACATTCTTCAATAAATAAAACTCAGGCTCAGGCTCGCGTTAATCAAATCCGCGCCTTTCAGGCCGAGCAGCAGTTGTTGTCTGAACAAGGCATCCTCCAACTGGACGACAACGCCAGTCAGCAAATTCAGCGCTATCACCAAGCCGTGTTACAGCAATTACAGCAGAGTCAGGATATTGATCTGAACGCACAAGCCAGTCATTTATCTTTGGGCATGCAAATCGTCTCCTTTTTAGGTGCTGTGGCGCTGGCGGCGAGTTTATTCTTTTTGTTTTATCAGTATTGGGGCTACTTTGACACGCCACTACAGGTTGGCATCCTAATCAGCGCGCCCTTATTAAGTTTAGCACTGGTCAGTTGGCTGCAACGGGTTGATCGCACCGGCTATTATGCCAAGTTAGCCGCGCTGGTGTCGTTTGCGGCCTGGGTGCTGAATATTGTGATGCTGGGCAGTATTTTTAATTTACCGGCCTCGCCAAATGCTTTTGCCGTCTTTGCGCTCTATGCCTTTATGTTGGCTTACACCCTGCGGGTGCGTCTGCTGTTGGCGGCGGGCATACTCTGCTGTTATTTGTTTATTGGCGCCCGCTTTGGCAGCTGGATGGGCAATTACTGGGTGTCGACCGGCGAATATCCGGAGCATTTTCTGCTAACCAGTCTGTTATTCTTTGTGTTGCCGCTTAAATTTAAGCAGCAGCGCTATGAGGGGTTTGCCGCGCTGTACCAGATTTTGGCGGCAGTCGTGTTTTTTATTGCGGTACTGATCCTGGCGAACTGGGGCAGTGTCAGTTATTTACCCTGGTCGCATGGCGTTATTGAGGGGCTGTATCAGGTGCTGGGATTTGTCTGCAGCGCTTTGCTGGTGTTGTACGGTATCCGGCAACAGGCCGCAAAGTTAATGCTCACTGGTAATGTGTTCTTCGCGTTGTTCCTGTATACCAAGTTTTTTGACTGGTGGTGGCACTGGTTACCGAAGTACCTGTTCTTTTTCCTGTTGGGGCTGACCGCCATTCTGGCACTGTTAATCTTTAACCGGTTACGGCTGGTGGTACAAACCGCAGCCAAGCCAGATGAGGTGGCCAATGTCTAAGCCAGAGGCAAAAAAGCTGCTACTGTTAGCGGTGATAACCGTACTGGGCGTCAACGCCTTTATCCTTGGCAAAGTCTGGCTAAACCGCAGTGTGGTTGTGGCTGAGCTGACGCTGAGTGAGCGGGAGCTTGACATGCCATATCACTGGGGAATGGCCAAAGAAGATTCATCATTACGCCTAAATCTGATCTGGACCACGCCCTGGTTAACGTCAAGCGAGGATGATTGGCAATATTTGTCTCGGCAGCAACAACGTATCTTAAGGTTGCAGCAGCCGCAGTTTGCCAGTTTTCGATTCGGTAGCTGCACAGATGGCTATCAGCGGCAACAGCGTTCAGGCTGGGTGTTGCTGGAGTTTAATGGTCAGAGTTATCAGGACTACCTGAAACAAGCGGAACAACATTATGCTGTGATACAACAACGGCTGATAGCAGAAGCGGCTGCGGAGTTAAATGCTGGCATGGCACAGGACAGGCTGCAGGCAGCAGCAAAACGCCGGCAGGAGCAGCAGCAACGTGCCGAAGAGCAATGGCGGGTTGCCCGCGAGGAGGCAACCCGCCTCTTTGTGATTGATGCCGCCGCCGACCGCAACTTATTACAGCAAACACTGGCAAAACATAGTGGGCCGACAGCCGGTCAGCTATTGCTAGTGCCGGCAGATATCCAGCTTAGCTATACCTGGTGTCAGAACGATAAAGCAGAAAAACAGCCCGAAGTGCTGATAAACCGCTTGGCGGTGCAGTCGCTATATGTCGCCAAGCCGTATGCGCAACGCTTGCCAATAGATACCGATCGTCAACAGAAAACTCGCTTTCAGGCTCAGGTATACTATGGCCGTTTTGCAGAGCCCTGGATTGCGAATTTGGCGTTAGCGTCAGCCGCTGTTTCAGAGTAGCGATATTTCACTGCAAGGAAAGTGGCGCCGTCAGGTTAATCAAGAAGCAGTGTTATGGCATACTTTGTAAGTGCTTTTTAAGTTCATGCGCGGTCGGATAATCTTTGGCGATAGCTGCATCCAGGAGCTCGTGGCCGGCCTGATATTCGCCATTTATAATAGTTCTGCCCGCAAACCATGCCATCGTCTCAGCATCTTGTTCAGCAATCAAAATTTGCGCCCAACGTTCATCATACACAGCGATAATTCGCTGTGCTGATTTGCTTCCGTTTCTTGCCGCTTTCTCCCACCAAAAACGAGACGTTAAACTGGCGGGAATTGTTACTATGGGTATGACATTTATTGGTCGCCGCGAACTTGCCGATGCTTTGCTGAGCCGATATCGATAAGTTGCATCAGGCTTGCCCGATAATTTCAGACCAATTAACGATTTCAGCGTATTTTCGGCAGCAAAATGGACATTGAATTGTTCGGTAATAGTACCATCAGCAGCCACCTGCACCTCAGCATGACCGACAAAGCCAGCAAAATTCGCCCTGACTTTAGCTTTCGGTGTAAAAACCGTTAGGTCTAGCTCCTTCTCAACCGGTAAAGTTGGATCAACAACAATTAGCAGATCTTTCTGCGTATCCAGCAGCTCTAACAAACTGGCGAGCAAAAATTGATGGTGCGAAGAGCCAAGCCAGGCACCCCGCCAGAGTTGATGTTGTTCGATTAGCGCAGCGACAGCATCGATATCTAAGGTCTCATTTAACTTAAAGTCAAAACGCCAGAACCGAATATACTTTTCCCCGGTCGCTTCGAACTGCCAATCTTTAATCGCCCTCAGCGCGCTTTTGTTGAAGGTCTGTTCCGGATAGGCATCCAGTACATCAGCGGTGGCAACCTTTCCCTGTTCATCTACTAAAAAGCGCACATTGACGTAACCTACCACCCCGGCTTTAAACGCATTTATTGGATAAATCGGGTAATCCCCTTTGAGCCGGGCGGTCAGATACACTGTTTTCGCCGGACCTTGCTCAGGCAACAACCACCACTTCGCATGCTGTGCTAAAGTCAGGAAATGTTGCTCAGCCAGGGCGAGTTGTTCAGCGCTTACTAACTGACGTAATTGCGCTAATCCCTCAGCCGTGCCTTGATGCCCCAATTTTTCCGCCAAAGTAAAGTAGGCAATAGCCATACTCTCATCAGCAATAACGCCCTCTCCCTGAAGATACATCAAAGCCAGGTTAAAGGCGGCGTCTGCATGACCATAAGGGATTAGTTTTTGAAAATGCTCTTTAGCTGCTTGATAATTTTGAGTTTGATGAGCTTTTATTGCCTGCGCCCAGTCTGCTTGTATTGGACTGGCCATTGCAACGGCCAGAGCAATAAATAGTACCTTTTTCATTAACAATGTCCGTTCCAGCAAACTGTTGCTTCACTCTAATATAAGCCAGGCTTTGGTTAAGTACAAAAGTAATTTAATTGTAGTTTAATCGTGATTTTTTAACCCTAACAGCAGCTGCTCCAGCGTAAATACATGTTCGTCCTGCTCATTAAGTTGGCGCAGAGCCTGCGCCAGCTGTAGCAAATACTCGCTATTGGCGCCGCTCGGGCCATGGCTTTTGGCAATCTGTCTGGCAATATCGGCTTCCGGTGCCGGCCCTAAATAGGCGGCATTATCCGGATTGGCAATATAGACCACGCCTTGCTCGATGCCTGAGTTATCCGCTGTGGAGTGGGGACCTGCGTTATCCAGCCAGTGTAGTTCGGTAAAAAAGCGCAGATAGCCGTTTTTCTCCCGTTGATCTAAATGAGCAAAGGTAGCCGGTGTTACCTGATACGCCATACCAACACAGCGCTTACCGGCCGCTTCCACCAGGGTAACAACCCGGCCTGGCGCCTCTGGCGTACCACGGTGATCGTGCGAACCTTGCCAGAAGCGGCGCTGCCAGCCATAAATACAGGCCGGCCGGCAAGCGAGATAGAGAAAATCGGTTTTATAAATTAAAGACCCATAACCGAACAACCATACCGTATTCAGATGATCTAAGGGTTGGCGTTGTTGGTTTAAAGTAATGGTGTTATGTGACATAGCGCTCATGATTGAGATGGTTACAATGCTGCATTAGCAGGCTCAAGTAGAGTAAATGCAGATCGCACGATTTGATTATTTAGCCTGTTCCGTGTTATTTGCTATACTTTGGTTGTGTTTTCTAATCGGGTTCTTTGCCATGCAAACCTTAACCGCTAATGACGCCAAAAGAAACTTCGGTGAGTTACTGCTTAACGCGCAGCGCGAGCCAATAAAGATCAGCAAAAACAGCAAAGATACCGTTGTCGTTATGTCTATCAGGGACTTCGAAGCCCTTGAGCTGATGAAAGCAGATTACCTTAAGCATTGTTTTAAAGCTGCACAAGAAGAGCTGGCGCAAGGCAAAGCTGTCGATGGCGAAACCTTTCTTCGTGCGTTATAAAAACTTCCAGGCAGCCTATGCGTTATAAGCTCAGCAGCTTAGCCCAAGCGCATCTGCAGGGCATCAAAACCTATACCGTCGAAAACTATTCTGCCGCTCAGTGGCAAAAATACAAAACAACCCTACTAACCGCTTTGCAAATGTTGGCCGACAATCCCGATTTGGGATTAAATTGTGCCGATATTTACCCAAATGGTTACTATTTCCCAGTTGGAAAACATGTAGCATATTTCACAAAGGAAGCTGATTTTATTTTGATTGTTGCGATCCTGGGACAACCACAGCTGCCGCAAAATCACTTGAAATAATGGCAATGTTAGAGCGGTAACCACAACTTATAGCAACCATAGTCATCATCTTTTGACAAAGGTGCAGGGGGTAAAGTGTGCTAGTGTGGTAGTGTTTCTGCCGGCTTGCTTACTGGCATAGAGTGCTTTGTCGGCTAGTTTAAATGCCCCGTTGCGATCATGCTGCACGGGGATAACATGCACCATACCAATACTGATCGTCAGGTTAACCTGATCCTCGTCAAGCCATACCAGCTGTTGTGCTACCTGTTGGCATAAACGCTGCCCGACTTTTAACGCCGTTTGCTCGTCAATATCAATAAGTAGCGCGGCATATTCCTCACCGCCGATCCTGCCAATAATATCGTTGCTGCGTAATTGCTTTGACAGCAGCCTGGCAACTGCGGTTATGGCCTTGTCTCCCACCGCATGACCAAAAGTATCGTTAATACGCTTAAAAAAATCGATATCGATCATCATAACGGCAGCGGGGGTTATCGGATACTGTCGCCAGTAACGCTCAAGTTGATAGAAAAAATGCTCGCGGTTGGCCAGCCGGGTTAAACCATCGCGTTGGGATTTTAGCGTCAGTTTGCGTTCCAGTTTTAAAAAGCTTAACCAGGGCAGCAGTAAAGCAGTTAGTGTTGTCAGCAGAATATGGCTAAGTAAGGTGTAAATTGACGCCTCCGGCAAGCCATGCAGATTCAGTTGCTGCCAATTCATCAGCACCAGCGTCGCCTGGATAAACATCACAATCGCATGGCTAACAAAGACGCCTTGCAGGGTACGGGTAAAAGTCGGCTCGGTGATCACCGATTTTTGCAGTAAACCCGCGCAAAGGCAGAATGTAATACCGATCGAGATCGCGGCGACCAGGCTAAGCAAGCCGGGATGCTGATAACTGAGTAACATCAGTAACAGCGCCAGAGTAAGCAGCCAAATTGCCTGTTGGCGGCGCTTTCTGGTGTAGCGAAAACGGGAAAATTGTACTAAGCCGGCGAGTACATAAACCGGCGCCAACAATAGCAGGCTATCGGCAATAAAGAAGCTAAGCCAGGACGGTAGCGGGTAGGGCCGAAGCACAACCAACGCCGAGCCCAACACAAAACTGCCGCACGAATAGGCCCAAAGCTTAAAACAGCGCTCCTTCGGTTTACGGCGGTACAGCAAATAAAGATAAAGACCGACAGTTAAATTGGTGGTTAACGCCAGCGTGATAACTGTCGGCAGATGCATACTAGCTGACCTGAGCGGCGATTTGCCGCAGCGCTGCCGCCAGTTGTTGCGGCTCCTGGGCGCCGGAAATCAGGTATTTATTATTGATAATAAAGGCCGGCACGGAAGAAATGCCAGCATGCTGATAGCGGGCGATATCCTGTTGTACCTGCTCGCTGTAGGCATCTGAGGCCAGAATTTGCGCTGCCGTTGTCACATCTAACCCCAGTTTAGCCACACAGCCGAGCAGCACCTGATGCCTGGAGACATCGGCAGCCTCACCAAAATAGGCGGTGAATAAGGCCATTTTCATTGCCGTCGCCTGGCCTTGCGTCTCTGCCCATTTCACCAGCCGGTGTGCATCAAAGGTATTACAGGTAAAGCGCTGCTGCATCTTGCTAAAATTTAAGCCAAGTTCTGCCGCCACTTCCATAATGTAAGCCTGACTTTGCCGCATTTCGGCTTCGGATTTACCGTATTTACGGCTTAGCGCCGGCAGGATCGGCTCTTGCGGCGCGTTTTTATCCGGATTGAGCTCAAAGGCATGCCATTCCAGTTCAATCTTAAGTTCAGGCAGGCTGGCCAAAGCGCGCTCTAAGCGGGCATAACCCACAGCGCACCAGGGGCAGGCGATATCGGAGACAAGATCAATTTTTAGATTAACCATTTTGGGGTTCTCTTATAGTCACTTAACAGGTTGGGGTGATACTCATTACCACCATTACCCTGAGGTTGAGCTGGCGCCCAGCTTTTTAATAAACGCAGTATAACGTTAAAACCGTAGAGCGGGCATGCACATTCTGGGTCGCTATTTTAGTAACAGCGCCGCTGTTAGCTTGCTGTTTGATAGTATGGCCTCTATCCTTCAACCTAACACCGCACTCGCGCGATGAGCAAAAGCAAAGTGCTAATGCTGCAGTATCTAAACTAATCTTGGGATGAAATCACATGAAAACAATTGGTTATGCAGCTTTTTCTACTGATGCAGTTATGGCCCCTTATCATTTTGAGCGGCGGGCCTTGCGGCCTAATGATGTCGCCATTGAGATTTTATTTTGTGGTGTCTGTCACTCAGATTTACATACTGTAAATGGCGATTGGGGGCCACAGCCGTATCCGTTAATCCCGGGACATGAGATTGTGGGCAGAGTGCAGGCTGTCGGATCTGCGGTAGTACATTATAAAGAGGGAGACCGGGTGGCGGTTGGCTGTTTGGTTGATAGCTGCCAGCAGTGTGATCAGTGCGAAAAGCATGCGGAACAATATTGTCGTACCGGTATCACCCCGACCTATGGCGCGCCGGATCGTGTTGATGGTGTTATTACTCAGGGTGGCTACTCTAAGCACATCGTCGTGCGGGAAGAGTTTGTGCTGCGAATTCCGGAAAACATGGATCTGGCAAAGGCCGCCCCTATTCTCTGTGCTGGTATCACCACCTATTCGCCACTTCGTACCTGGCAGGTCGGCCGCGGCAGCCGGGTTGGGGTAGTTGGGCTAGGGGGCCTGGGGCATATGGCGGTGAAATTGGCTCATGCGATGGGTGCTGAGGTAACCGTCATTAGCCGCTCAGATCAGAAAAAAGCACAAGCCATCGCTATGGGTGCGAAAGCCATGCTGATTTCATCTGATACTGCAGCGATGAACGCTGCCGCTAGCGCCTTTGATTTAATTATTGATACAGTACCAGTCAAACATGATGTAAGTATTTATACACCGCTGCTGGATGTTGATGGCACTCTGGTGATCGTCGGGCAGGTTGGTCCACTAAATGAGCTGATGACCATTCCGTTAATTATGGGGCGGCGGCGAATTGCAGGATCATTAATTGGTGGTATTGCTGAAACACAGGAAGTTTTGAACTTCTGTGCCGAGCATGATGTTTATCCTGATTGCGAGATGATTCGCATGGACCAGATCAATGAGGCCTTTAGTCGATTAAAAGAAGGCGACTTAGCGCGTCGTTTTGTAATTGATATGGCCTCCCTCAACCCGAACTAAGCAAATAAGCGCTGCGGACACAGGCTGCAAATGCAGCTGTGTCCAATGTTGCCAGCACTGTTATTAGCTATGGTTATTGTGTGGTAAGTTTTTTCACCTCAGCTTCAAAGGCCCCTTCGGCCAGCTTAACCGTGACTTTATCACCAGGCGCTAACTGCGAGTTACGAGTAACTACCTGTTGCTGAGCATCAAAGGCGATACTATAGCCCCGAGCTAAAGTAGCCAGAGGGCTGACCGTATGCAGTTGTTTACTCAGTTGTATTAAATTGAATTTATGCTGTTTTAGTTGCTGCAACTGCGCCTGCTGTAAACGCTTTGCCAGCTGCTGTAACTGCAGTTGTTGCTGCTTAATGGCCTTGGCCGGCGATAAATGCTGCAAGCTTTGTTGTAAATAACTGTGTTGCCGCCGCGCGGTTTGCAGGTGTTGCTGCATCCGCCGTTGCAAACGCAGCTGCAATTCATCCAGCCGCTGCTGCTGTTGCTCCAGCCGCCGCTGTGGATGCAGTTGCTGCAGCCGTTGTTGGAGTTGCATTAAACGTGGTTGCTGCTGCGCCAGTTGCCGGCGTACAGCACGGCTAAGGCGTTGCTGCAGCTGTGTTAACGCCACCAGATACTGGCTTTGGTCCGGTGACACCAGCTCTGCCGCGGCCGATGGCGTGGCGGCCCGCACATCGGCGACAAAATCGGTTAGCGCAAAATCAATTTCATGGCCCACTGCACTGACAATCGGGATCGGACAGTCGGCCACGGCACGGGCCAGGGCTTCATCATTAAAACACCAGAGATCTTCAATCGAGCCACCGCCACGGCCGATAATTAAGACATCGACTTCGTTGCGTCTTATCGCGGTACTGAGCATATTTCGAAGCTGGGCAGCGGCGGTTTCCCCCTGCACCTGACAAGGATAAATAATCAGCTCAATGCCCGGCGCCCGGCGCGCCAGCACGGTAATAATATCGCGGACGGCGGCACCGGTAGGCGAGGTAATCACCCCTACACGCCGCGGATTGGCAGGTAACGGCCTTTTCCGTTCAGGGGCAAATAAGCCCTCGGCTGCCAGTTTGGCTTTAAGTTGTTCAAACTGTTGTTTTAACAGGCCAGCACCGGCCGGTTCAATAAATTCGGCCAGCAACTGATATTCACCACGCGGCTCATAAACACTAATCCGGGCCCGGATCAGCACTTGCTGACCATTTTGCGGCCTGACAGTGGCATAGCGGTTGGCTTGCTTAAACATCGCTACCTTAACCTGTGCCGCCTGATCTTTGAGGCTGAAATACCAGTGGCCGGAGGCGGCCGCGACAAAGTTTGATACTTCGCCAACCAGCCATAGTTGCTGAAACTGCAACTCCAGCGTCAGTCGTACTTCAGAATTCAGGCGTGATACCGTATAAATATCCGGGTTTTGCATAGCGTAATTCATTCAGGTAATCAGGCCCCTAGTGTACCCAGAGTGGCACCGTCTGACAAAAAGAAAAAAAGCCTTTGTCCTAAAGCCCGCTTTGCGCTAAAATTGCACCGCAACATTCCCTATCATTTCACCCAGAAAGCGAGATTGTTGCAATGCTCAGGATCATCAAAGAAGCCCTTACTTTTGACGACGTGTTATTAGTACCGGCACACTCTAGTGTTTTACCCCACACTGCGGACTTACGCACTAAACTTACCGCCTCAATCACGCTGAATATTCCGATGGTATCCGCTTCTATGGATACGGTTACCGAAGCCCGGCTGGCCATTGCGCTGGCGCAGGAAGGCGGTATCGGTTTTATTCATAAAAATATGACCATTGAAGAGCAGGCTGCCAACGTACGCAAAGTGAAAAAGTATGAAAGCGGTGTGGTATCTGATCCGGTAACAGCCTCAGCTGAGATGACGGTACGCGACGTGCAGGCACTGGCGCAGCAGCATGGTTTCTCCGGCTTTCCGGTACTGGATAAACAGGGTGAATTAGTCGGCATCGTTACCGGCCGGGATATGAGCTTTGAAGCCAATCTGCAGGCGAAAGTGACCGATGTCATGACGCCGCGTGAGCGTCTGGTGACGGTAAATGAAAATGCCCCACGCGAACAGGCACTGAAGCTGATGCATCAACACCGTATCGAGAAGGTACTGGTGGTGGATGATCACTTTAAACTGAAAGGCCTGATCACCGTGCGTGACTACTACAAAGCCGCCAGTAAGCCCAATGCCTGTAAAGATGAATTAGGCCGGTTACGGGTCGGTGCGGCAGTGGGTGTAGGCCCCGGCACTGACGAGCGCATCGCCGCCCTGGTGGAAGCCGGTGTTGATATTCTGCTGATTGATACCTCACATGGCCACTCGCAAGGTGTCATTGACCGCGTTAAACAAACCCGCGCCCAGTATCCGGATTTGCAAATTGTTGCCGGTAATGTGGCAACGGCAGAAGGCGCTAAGGCGCTGGCCGAAGCCGGTGCCAATGCGGTTAAAGTGGGTATCGGCCCGGGTTCAATCTGTACCACCCGTATTGTTACCGGCTGTGGTGTACCGCAAATTACGGCCATTTCTGATGCAGTAGAAGGTGTAAAAGGCACCGACGTTTGCATTATCGCCGATGGCGGCATCCGTTTCTCTGGTGACATTGCCAAAGCCTTAGTGGCTGGCGCTAACTGTGTAATGGTGGGCTCGATGTTTGCCGGTACTGAAGAAGCGCCGGGCGAAGTTGAACTCTATCAGGGCCGCTACTACAAATCTTACCGCGGTATGGGTTCGTTAGGTGCGATGGCGCAGCGTAACGGTTCCTCTGACCGCTATTTCCAGGGCAGCAACAACGCGGAAAAACTGGTACCGGAAGGCATTGAAGGCCGTGTTGCCTATAAAGGCCCGATTGAAACCATTATCCACCAGCAAATGGGTGGCCTGCGCTCTGCGATGGGCTTAACCGGTTCACCGGATATCGATACCCTGCGCACCAAGCCCAGCTTTGTCAAAGTGACGGCCGCCGGTATGGGCGAGTCGCATGTGCATGATGTGCAGATCACCAAAGAAGCACCGAACTACCGTTTGGGTTAAGTTGGCGGTTAGGTAAATTTAGCGTTTAGGCTAGCTTGGCGTTTTCGTTAAGCCAATACCCGAATCCGGCTGGCGCAAGCCAGCCGTCTGAGCATACAAGGTTACTATGAACAAAAATATTCATCATCATCGTATTCTGATCCTCGACTTTGGTTCGCAATATACCCAGCTGATTGCCCGGCGGGTGCGCGAAATCGGCGTTTACTGCGAGCTGTGGGCCTGGGATGTGACCGAAGCCCAAATCCGCGATTTTATTCCAACCGGTATTATCTTATCCGGCGGCCCGGAAAGCGTTACCGAGGCTGGCTCACCACGGGCACCGGCTTATGTATTCGAAGCGGGCGTACCGGTACTGGGCGTTTGCTACGGTATGCAAACCATGGCAGAGCAGCTGGGCGGTAAGGTGCAGGGCTCAGAGGAGCGTGAGTTTGGTTATGCCCAGGTTGAAGTGCTGGCGCCAAATGAACTGTTCGCCAAAATTGAAGACCATATCGGCGCCAACGGCAATGCCTTGTTAGATGTGTGGATGAGCCACGGCGATAAAGTGGTACAGATCCCAGCCGGTTTTACCACTATTGCCCAAACCCCAACCTGCCCGCATGCCGCCATGGCGGACGAAGCGCGGCAGTTCTACGGTGTGCAGTTCCACCCGGAAGTCACCCATACCCGCCAGGGTCTGCGGATGCTGGAGCATTTTGTGGTGGATATCTGTGGCTGTGACAAGCTGTGGACGCCAGCCTCGATTATTGAAGATGCCATCGTACGCTTAAAACAGCAAATCGGTGATGATCAGGTGATCCTGGGCTTATCCGGTGGTGTCGACAGCTCCGTGGTTGCCATGCTGCTGCACCGCGCTATCGGTAAAAACCTGACCTGTGTTTTTGTTGATAACGGCTTGCTGCGCCTTAACGAAGGCAAGCAGGTCATGGATATGTTTGGCGATCACTTTGGTTTAAATATTATCAAAGTCGATGCCGAACAGCGTTTTCTATCGGCTTTAGCCGGCGTGGATGAACCTGAAGCGAAGCGGAAAATTATCGGCCGCGTCTTTGTCGAAGTGTTCGACGAACAAGCGCAAAAGCTGAGCAATGCCAAATGGCTGGCACAGGGCACTATCTATCCGGATGTGATTGAATCAGCAGGTTCAGCAACCGGTAAAGCTCATGTGATTAAATCGCACCATAACGTCGGCGGCTTGCCGGAGCATATGAAGCTGGGCTTAGTCGAGCCACTGCGCGAACTGTTTAAAGACGAAGTGCGCAAGGTCGGTTTAGAGCTGGGCTTACCGTACGATATGCTGTACCGTCACCCGTTCCCGGGACCAGGTTTAGGGGTGCGGGTACTGGGCGAAATCAAAAAAGAATACTGCGACTTACTGCGCCGTGCCGATGCGATCTTTATCGAAGAGCTGCATAAAGCCGATCTTTACAATAAAGTCAGCCAGGCGTTCGCGGTGTTCCTGCCGGTTAAATCAGTGGGTGTAATGGGCGATGCCCGTAAGTACGACTGGGTGATCTCGCTACGCGCGGTAGAAACCATCGACTTTATGACCGCACACTGGGCACACCTGCCATATGAGTTACTGGGTAAGGTGTCAAACCGGATTATTAACGAGATTAATGGTATTAGCCGCGTAGTTTACGATATCTCAGGCAAGCCACCAGCGACCATCGAATGGGAATAATTTTGGCGTTGTCTTTGTCACTGTAGCGGCATTTTCTTCGCTGTTCACCCCGGTCACATACTGTATGTATGCTCCCGGGGCTGAACAGCTCGACGGCTTTGCTACAGCAACAAATCCTTAGCCAAAACCCGTGTAAATTAAGGCGTTATTTTTATTACTGTAGCGCC
Organism: Alishewanella sp. WH16-1; assembly: GCF_001441695.1. Taxonomy (NCBI): domain Bacteria; kingdom Pseudomonadati; phylum Pseudomonadota; class Gammaproteobacteria; order Alteromonadales; family Alteromonadaceae; genus Alishewanella; species Alishewanella sp. WH16-1. The sequence continues at coordinate 61,425 of NZ_LCWL01000112.1, forward strand.
ATTCTAAACGCTACTTCAACCCCAGGACTCCGGTATGCTTGTCGTACCGGAGTCCATCCTGCGATAGTGATAGCAGCACCAATCTAAACGCTACCCCAAACACAGGACTCCGGTACGCTCGCCGTACCGGAGTCCATTCTGCGATAGTAATAACAGCGCCAATCTCAACGCTACCGCAAACCTAGGACTCCGGTATGCTCGCCGTACCGGAGTCAATTCTGCGATAGTGATAGCAGCACTAATCTCAACGCTACCCCGATCCGGGACTCCGGTATGCTTGCCGTACCGGAGTCCATCCTGCGATAGTGGCAGCAGCACCAATCTCATCGTTACCGCAAATCCAGGACTCCGGTACGCTCGCCGTACCGGAGTCCATCCTGCGATAGTGGTAGCAGCACCAATCTCATCGTTACCTCAACCCTAGAACTCCGGTATGTTTGCCGTACCGGAGCCCACTCTGCGAAAAGCAGAAATTCACCCTATCACTATAACGCACATGCGAATGTCGGCTTTACTGCAAAACAGGGATTTTGTTCATCAGCTCACAGTTTTGTTAGCGGCTTACCCCTGACAAAACATTACAATTTTGCCCTTGCCATATAATAGTAATCGTTTAATGTATTAATTTAACAAGATAAACGGTCATCTCCCTACAGAGGGCTTAGACCTTATTAGTCATACCCATGCTGGGCGTAGACAAGGCCAAACTCGGCAACGGCTTGTCCGTTGGGGCTTTACCTTAACTACAAAAGCTACGATTGCTGACTGTTTTATTCAAAAGGTAATAGTTATATGCGGAGAATGAATTCTATATTTTTAATGGTCTCTCTTGCTTTGTCAGGTTGCGGTCAAGCCATAAATAAATTATCAATCGATGACGCAAAAGCGGCAGGATTTGAGAAAGACCAGCAGAAAATCTTCCAGATTGTTGGTGCAAATGACGGATGGAGTGGTGAGTGGGCTGGAGATAGAGTCGAATTATACTTGTTTAGTGACCAAGACTCCGTAAACCGTGAAGCCTTCCAAGCATCAGTGCAACCAAACAATATTTCCGGGTGGGTTGAAATGTGTGTGGAAAAAAATCTCTTGATGCTAAGCAAGGGTGAGAATGCTTGTCGAGAATTGAATAGGCTGGCTGAATGAAACGTGATTTCGAGCTTTTTCGAGAAATTCTGCTTTTGTTAGAAAAGCTGGAGAGTTTTGACGATCCTGTAATTCCAAATATACCTGATCGGACCAAGCACGAGGTTGTTTACCATATTAAGCTATTGTCCGAGGCTGGGCTTATAGAGGCACAGAATTGGTCAACAGATGATGGTCCAGAATGGGTGGCGACCTCATTGACATCCTCAGGGCACGACTTTCTGGATGCGGCAAGAAACAACACTATTTGGAAAAAGGCCATGAGTATTGTCGTAGCTCAAGGAGCTGCATTGACGATCGAGACACTAAAAGCCGCACTTTCGAAAGTGGTTCGGGATATGTTGCAGTAATCTTAGGCGTAACGATGTTTCATAGCCGACAGCGTTACCGCTGCTATCTGAAGGCAAGCATTAGGAATTAGTATTAAGCTCATGACCAAAAAGCGATCCCCACGAAAGAAAAAAGCTTTGCCTCCAGTATCATTGGGAGGGGTCTGCGTTGAAGAAGGGTTGCCTTATCCTATAGTCCATTACCCGAACCACTATGGCGCTTTTTTTGCATTTTCAGAATCATATGGAGCGGAAGCATGCCTTTGTGACTGTAGCCGTTCCGCATTCGAGAACCTTATAGAGCTAAACAAGAATTTTCGTTCTCATAGTAATTCAAACCCACTACGTGAAACTGTAGTTGATAGCTTCAATGCTCCAGATGTGTTGGCGAAGATCAGTTTAGAAGCTGACGGTGATGTCAACCTTCAAAACTTTCGCTTCAAGCCAAAGCTCTGTCACAGATGCAACTTAACACCACCAACGCAGAGATTCTGTCATGAGATGTACGGCGGGCAGTTTAAACAAAGCTTTGGCTGGTACATTCAACAAGCCTATTTACGCCTCGGTATCAGTACAACCAGCCTGGAATATTTGGAAGATACATGTCCACCAGAATACAAAGAACTCATTCATGAAATTGAGCAAGCGCAGCTAAAGTACCAGGAGGAGCATTCTCGAATAAACGAGATTGTATTCGGACCTGACCGCGAAGACATTGCTAGCAATGAAGTAACATATTGGCATAATGTCAGAAAAGAGGAAGCTGAGCCGCTATTAAAACTGAGAAAAGAGCATCAGAGACTTAGAACACAGCTGAAGAACAATGTTGAAGATATTGTTCGCCAAGAGTTTGGCTTTAAAAAAGTCGGAGAAGGCTGGGTGAGTGAAACTCTACTTTACCAAATTATTGTACTCATTTTTCCCGATCACGAAATTAGCAGGCACCAAAGACCAGACTGGCTTGAAGGGCTAGAGCTTGATATCTACATTCCAAGTCTAAAACTAGGTATCGAATATCAGGGTCAGCAACATTACCAGCCCACATCAATTTGGGGCGGAAAAGACGCTTTAATCGCATTGCAAGAGCGCGATGAAAGGAAAAGAAAACTATGCAAGGCGCTAGAAATTACCCTGATGGAGGTAGACTTTACTGAGCCACTTACTAACGAACACATAAGAAATCGCCTCAAAGAGCTCAAAATTTTATAGTGCAACCAAGAAATTACTTAAAAATCAAATGTATATCGCTATAGGTGTTCTGCTAATAACTAAAAGCTGACTTTGATTACAATGTAATGGTAGGTCGGCAATTGGCACAAATCGCAGATTGTGACTCCGGTACGACAAGCATACCGGAGTCAGGCGCAGTAGCGGCAAAGCCGGAACGAAAAAGCTGTCGCTATCCTTGGTCTTGTTAGGGCTCTTGACATATACTTGTACGGAAAGTCCGTACATCAAGGTGCCGTTATGGATACGATTAGCGTAAACAAATTTAGAGACAACATGAAAAGTGTTGTAGAAGAAGTGATTAACAGACACGAACCGCTCAAGGTAACAAGAAGGGCCGGAGATGCGTTCGTTGTGATTAGTGCCGATGACTGGGAGCGCGAGCAAGAAACGCTTTATATACTGCAGAACCAAAATCTGATGCAACAGATTGCTAGGTCCCTTGAAACTCACAACAGTGGTAAAGGCTATATTCCGACCGAAGAGCAAATGAATGAGATCACTGGTCTTTGAAGGCAACACTTGGGAAGCGTATGAAGCTATGCGCGAGAAAGATAAACAATTGCACAAGGCATTGTGCAAATTACTGAGGGAAATGCTGCGTTCAAACAATCCCGCTGCAGGTTTAGGAAAGCCAGAACCACTCAAGCATAATCTCTCCGGCCTCTGGTCAAAACGGATATCTCAGAAAGATCGTTTGGTATATCGGTTCGACGAAAAAGCTATTTATATCTTCGCTATTGGTGGTCACTACGATCAGACCTAGCCTAACGGCAAGCATACCGGAGTCAGGCGCAGTAGCCAGGGCTGTTGCAAAGGCTTGGTGCCATATCCCTAAAATAGATCCGCGCTCTACACCGCAGCACCAGCAAAACGACGACATTGGTTTTCTGCTCCAGATCGCAGGTGTGACTCCGGTACGACAAGCATACCGGAGTCAGGTGGAGTAGCGAGGGCTGTTGCAGAGGCTTGGTGCAATCTCCCCCTAAATCAAATCCGTGTTCCATACTGCGGCATCGGTAAAACGACGACAGTGGTTTTCTGCTCCAGATCGCAGGTGTGACTCCGGTACGGCAAGCATACCGGAGTCAGGCGCAGTAGCTGGGTTTGCGTAAGCCTACCGTTTCGCAGAGTACTCTGTGGTTGCGCCGTTAATCTTGCGCTAAGATTCCCATGCCGGTAGTGGTATGCTACTTTTACTGCTGACAATAATAACAACAGGAAGCTTTCTGCCATGCGCAACGTCAAAGTTATTCAGCATAGTATTGTGATCCAGGCGCCGGTGGCGCAGCTTTGGCAACGGATGTTTGACCCACAGCTTTATCGCGAGTGGATTTCGGCTTTTTGTGAGGGCTCTTACTATCAAGGGCATTGGCAGCAGGGTGAAACCATCCGCTTTCTGGATCCAAATGGCAATGGTATGGTGGCAAAGATTGTCGAGTACCGGCCGCTGGAGTTTATCTCGGTCAGCCATCTGGGTTTTGTTTATGCCGGCCAGGATGATTTGGATAGTGCCGAAGTAACAAGTTGGGCGCCAGCCTACGAGAACTTCTATTTTACCTCTCGCGGTGACAGTACCGAGCTGCGGATTGAGCAGGAAATTGCGCCAGCGTATGAGGAATATATGCAGCAAGCCTGGCCTAACGCTTTGCAGAAACTAAAGACTCTAGCTGAACGTTAATCGCGTTGTTATAAACGAAATGAATCAAGCCAAGTTAATCCTGCTTAAGCAGCAGCCTGAGCTGATCCCGATGCTGGCGCATTGGCATTATCTGGAGTGGGGCGCGCTGTTTCCGGAAAAAACCGAAGCCGACTTTGCCGCCGATCTGGCCGCCAGTTTAAATGAACAGCAATTGCCGATCAGTTGGGTGGTGGTGTATGAACATCAGGTGGTAGGCACCGCCTCGCTGTTACTGCACGATATGCAAACCAATCGTGAGTTATCGCCCTGGCTGGCCAATATTTATCTGGCACCTTCGGTAAGAGGTAAAGGGCTTGGCAAATGGCTGGTGCAGCAAGTGATGACAGAAGCCCGGCAGCTGGGACTGACGCAACTGTATTTATTTACCGAAGATCAGGCGGCGTTTTATCAACGCCTGGGCTGGCAGGTACTCAAGCAGGAGCTGTATCAGGGCAAGGTAGTGACCATTATGAGCTGGTGCTGTCAGGCAGTACCAGCTCAAGCTGAGGCCATCGCCGGTTAGCTTTGAAACACCGGCTCCAGCAGGCGGAAGGTGCCGGCGTCGGCATCCATTTCTGCCATAGCACCAACCGGCACAATAAACTGCTTTGGAATATGGCCAATCATGGCGCCGCGGTAAGCCGGAATACCAAGCGGTTTAATAAAGTCCGCAAAGATTTCATCTAAGGTTAAACTGCCCCAGCCGTTGCCCGGGGTACAGCGGTTACAGTCACCAAAAATAAAGCCCTTAATTTTATCCAGCGCGCCCATTAGCTTTAAAGTGCTCATCATGCGGTCGATACGGTATGGCTGCTCTTCAATATCTTCGAGGAATAAAATCTTATCCTGAAAATCCGGCAGATAAGGCGTGCCTGCCAGTGCCGTTAATACCGTCAGATTGCCACCGATCAGCTGGCCCTGTGCTTTGCCGCCGGTAATGACCCGGGTACGGTTTTCGCGCTGCACCAGCTCACCTTTCAGATCCTGCTCGTTCTGGTATTGCATCAGCTCTTGGTTAAAGAACAGCCGCTCAAACTGATCGACATTAAAGGCATTCCAGCTGCCAATGCCATTCGGGCCATGAAAACTGACCAGACCGCACTGTGCCAGCAAGGCATTATGCAGGGCGGTGATATCGGAATAACCGAGCAATGGCTTAGGATTACGGCGGATCATCTGATAATCCAGTAGCGGTAAAATTCGGGCTGCGCCAGAGCCACCCCGGGCACAGATCACGGCTTTAACCTCTGGATCGGCAAACATCGCGTTCAGATCCGCGGCGCGATCTTCATCTCTGCCGGCTAAATGGCCACGACGTTCGTTATAAAAGCGGCCGCTTTTTACGTTAAAACCCAGGGCTTGCAGGGTTTCGCGCGCGATGACCAGATCTTCAAGATCGGCGACGGCAGCCGATGAGGCGATTAAGCCCACGGTATCGCCCCTGCGCAGCGGTTTTGGCAGAATACGGCCAGTAGCTTGCGGCCTGGTCGTGGCTGCGCCAGCCGGTACAGCGCAGGCGGTAAGCGGAAGCAGGCTTAAGGCCAGCGCACTGTGTTTTAGAAATTGTCGTTTGTCCATCAGCGGCACCATGCTTATCAGTAATAATTTATTCCTATTGGTAGCATAACTTTGGAATAAATGCAGCAGCTATGGCGGAAAATCAGGCGTTTTTTCGAAGGGAAGCCCGGCGCAGAGCGCGGCCGGGCTGGATAATGGCAAGTGACAAAGCTTACTTTTTGGCTTTCGGTGCCAGCTTTTTCGCAGCAACCCGGCCCGGTTTTTTCTTTTTCTTGGTGACCTTGGCTTCTTTATGTTTTGGTCGCAGCTCGTCGATAACCCGGCGCTTTAGCGGCTGCTCGGTATAACGCTCAACCTTGCCAACCACCGCCATATCATGGGCTTCGACCAGCGAAATCGCGGTACCTTTTTTACCGGCGCGGCCGGTGCGGCCAATACGGTGCACATACACATCGGCGCTACGCGGCATATCATAGTTAATCACATGGCTGATATCGTCGATATCCAGCCCGCGCGCGGCGACGTCGGTAGCTACCAAAATCCGTACCTGATTATTGGTAAAACGTGCCAGCGCCTGTAAGCGTTTATCCTGCGGCATTTCGCCCTGCAGCCAGCAGCACTTAATACCGGCGGTTTCCAGCTGACCGGTTAGCGTTGCCAGGCGCTCGCGGGTTTTGACAAACACTATGGCTTTATTCACGTCGGGCTGTTTCAGAATATGGGTGAGCAGCGCCAGCTTATGGTTGGCATCATCGGCCAGATGGCACCACTGCAAAATTTTGGCTTTTTCTTTACGCGATGGGTTGGCTTCGACATGCTCCGGCTCTTTGAGTGCCTTCTCGGCAAAGCGCTCTAACGAAGCGCCTTCCAGCGTGGCAGAGAACAGGAACGTCTGGCGGCGACGGCGCGCTTCCAGCACAATACGGTTCATCTCACCGATAAAGCCCATATCCAGCATGCGGTCAGCTTCATCGAGGATCAGCAATTCTACTTCATCGGCCTGAAAGCTCTCGGCATCCAGATATTCAATTAAGCGGCCCGGGGTGGCAACCAGAATATCGTTGTTCTTTTCCAGCGTATCTTTATGGCTACCGTAATTGATACCGCCGGTGATCAAACCAACATTGAGCGTGGTGAACTGGCTGAATTGTTTAAAGGTATCGTAAACCTGATACGCCAGCTCGCGGGTCGGTGTCATCACCAGAACCCGGGCAAAGCCCGGATCGCGGCGCGGGAAATCCAGCAGATACTGAATCGCCGGTAACACAAAAGCCAGGGTTTTGCCGGTACCGGTGGGGGCACTGGCTAACAGATCACGGCCTTCCAGCGCCGGCGGAATCGCCAGTTGCTGTATTTGGGTAGGCTGATCAAAACCGGCACTTTCCAGCGCCTGATTTAAGGCGTCATCCAGTTGGAACTCGGCAAAACTCATGTTATTTCCTTAAGCTGTTATATTGTGACATTAGCGGCTGGCGCGTTACACTCCGCGCCGGAGGGCTTATGTCAGCAGGTTTTCAGTGTAAACAATTTTATATCGGCCATCAGCACTGCGCGATGAAAGTCGGCACCGATGCGCTGTTATTGGGCGCCTGGGCGGCTTTGCCCACCGCGTTACAGGCGACACCCGCCATGCTGGATATTGGCTGTGGCAGTGGCATTTTAAGTTTAATGCTGGCACAGCGCACCGGGGGCCAAATTCCGATCACGGCAGTGGAGCTGGATACCCATGCCGCTACCCAGGCTGCCGCTAATGTGGCAGCAAGCCCCTGGCCTGACGCTATTCGCGTGGTAAAGGGCGATATTCTAACCTATAGCACCGCCGAGCGTTACGCTTTAATTATTTCTAACCCGCCTTTTTTTCAGCATGCGCTGCCAAGTCAGGATGCCACGCGGCAACAGGCCAGGCATACCGATAGCTTGCCCTTTGCTGCGTTGTTACAGAAAGCGGCGCAATGTTTGGCGCCTGGCGGAGAGTTTTGTTTAATTTTACCGGCCAGCAGTCAGGCGGCTTTTGCGCAAGCCGCGCTAGAGCAAGGTTGGCAGTGTCGGGCCCGCTGCGCTGTACAAAGCAAGGCCGGCAAGCCGGTGAGTCGCTATTTACAAAGCTGGGTTAAAGCTGACACTGAACTTGACACTGAGATCAGTCAGCTGCTGATCCATGATAGCAGCGGCGGCTATTCGGCAGCGTACCGGCAACTGCTGCAGGCATTTTACCTAAACTTCTGAATCGGCAATTTCCAGCAAAATTTGCTCTACCCATTGCGCCAGCCGCGCATCGGTTTGCTCGTATTGGTTTTCATCATCCAGTGCCAGGCCATAAAACCACTCGCCATCCGGTGTGACGGCTTTTGAGGCGATAAAGTCATAGCCCTGATTTGGCCAAAAACCAACCCGTTTTACCTGCTGTTTGGCGATTTCATGATGCAGCATACCGAGTGCATCCTGAAACCATTCGGCATAGCCCAGCTGATCGCCCATGCCATACAGCGCGATGGTTTTACCGCTCAGATCCACCTGATTAATCTCGGGCCAGTGCGCTTCCCAGTCTTCCTGAATTTCACCAAAGTCCCAGGTCGACAAGCCGAGGATCAGAATGTCATAGTCGGCCATCGCAGTTAACGGCGTATCTTTTAAGTTATGCAGCGCCACATATTCCGGGCCAATCAGCGCCTGAATTTTTTCTGCCACCATTTCGGTGTAACAGGTGGTTGAGCCGTAAAACAAGCCAATCTTCATCTGGCAGACCTTTTTTATCGAGAGTGTTGTTGCATGCTAAAAACGGGCGGTAGTTTAGCATAGTGTGCGCCTTGCGCCCATCAGCAAGCTGGAGTAGTTGACGTCTGGCTGCAGATCAGCACCCTTGTTCCCCAAGGGGGGCCTCCGGTACACTAGTCGTACTCAGTTAAGAAAGAAGTGCCATGTCAACACCACCGCTGTCCGCCGAAAATCTGCAGCTGATCCAACAATTTCAGGAACAACTGGAACTGGAGCAGGCCGCCAGCGTGCATACGCTAAGTGCTTATGGCACGGATCTGAAACATTTCGCCCGTTTTTGTCAGCAGCAGGGGCAACCGCATCTTACGGCAGTGAGCAGCGATCTGATTAACCGCTATCTGGCGAAACGCTACGACGAGGGTTTTAACCCGCGCAGCACTTCGCGGCTACTAAGCAGCCTGCGCCGTTTTTATCGTTATCTGGTGCAACAACAGCAGCTTGCGCAAGACCCAACCACTGAGCTGATTAACCCGAAAATTGGTAGCAGCTTACCGAAAACGCTGTCGGAGCCGGATGTCGAAGCCCTGCTGGCCGCGCCGGATATCAGTGAACTGATCCAGTTTCGCGATAAAGCCATGTTGGAGCTGTTATATGCCACCGGCATCCGGGTAACCGAGCTGGTGACGCTATCGATGCAACAACTGTATTTGCAGCAGGGCATAGTGCGGGTAATCGGCAAAGGGCGTAAAGAGCGCCTGGTGCCAATGGGCGAGGAGGCGCAGTACTGGCTTAGTCGCTATTTAAAAGAAGCACGGCCGGCGCTGCAAAGCCAGCTTAGCGATGTGGTGTTTCCCAGTAGCCGGCAACAGCTGATGACACGGCAAACCTTCTGGCATCGGATTAAGTTTTATGCGAAAGTAGCCGGCATTCGGGCTACCTTGTCGCCCCATACGGTTCGGCATGCCTTTGCCACGCATTTGCTGAATCATGGTGCGGATTTACGGGTGGTGCAGATGTTGCTGGGGCACAGTGATCTCTCTACCACACAAATTTACACCCATGTCGCGCAGGCGCGCTTACAGCAATTGCATCAACAACATCATCCGCGTGGTTAGCGGAGAGGGAAGCATTATGAAAAAGTCAGTTAAAACCCTGTTATCGGTACTTGTTGCCAGCATGCTGCCACTCACGGCAGTGGCCAATGAGAAAATCAGCCAGGCGTTGTCAGAAGTCGGTTTGACGGTGCAGGAGGTTAAGGCCTCACCGATGACCGGTGTCTCTCAGGTGATCACGGACCAGGGGCTGTTTTTTATGTCGGATGATGGCCGTTATCTGATTGCCGGTAATGTGCTGGATCTGCAGCAATGGCAAACCATTCGTGGCCAAAAGGTGCCGACCAATTTAAAAGATCAGCTGATGGCGCCGATTATCGTGCAAAAACTGGCGGAGCAAAAAGATCAGGTTATCGAATACAAGTCGCCGAAAGAAAAGTATGTGGTGCATGTGTTTACTGACCCCAGTTGTGCCTATTGCCGCAAGTTACATCAGGAAATGAAAGATTATCTGAATGCGGGTATTACCGTGCGCTATCTGGCGTTTCCGCGGGCCGGTGTCGCGTCGGAAACCGGATTACAAATGCAGCATATCTGGTGCGCCAAAGATAAAAATGGCGCCATGGATAATGCTAAGGCTGATAAAACGGTAGCAAAAGCCATGTGTCAGAATCCGGTCGCCAGTCAGTATGCATTGGCGCAGTTCTTTGGCATTAATGGTACCCCAGCGGTGATACTGCCAGATGGCAGCCTGATCCCGGGCTATATGCCGGTAGCGGCGATGCTGCAACAACTGAACACCGGAGAGTAACACCTTGCAGGTAAAACAGATCAGCCGCCGGACACTGCCGGCGCAATCTGCATCAATACTGGATCCGGCACTGCACCCGGTGCTCAGTCGTCTGTATCTGAGCCGTGGCGTCAGCTGTGCCAGTGAGCTACAACGTCAGGCTTCAGCGTTACTGCCTTTTACGCAACTAAAAGATATCGACCGCGCCAGCGCCCTGCTGGTGGAGGCGTTGACCAGCCAGCAACGTATCGTGATTGTTGGCGACTTTGATGCCGATGGTGCGACCAGCACTACTGTGTTGATGAGTGGCTTAAAAGCCTTTGGCTTTAAGTATCTGGAATATCTGGTACCAAACCGCTTTGAATACGGCTATGGCTTAACGCCGGAGCTGGCCGAAATTGTCGTAGCGCAGGGCGCTGAGCTGATTATTACCGTCGATAACGGCATTTCCGCTATCGAAGGCGTGGCACTGGCAAAACGTGCCGGTGTCAAAGTGCTGGTCACTGACCATCACTTACCGGGCAATACGCTGCCGGATGCCGATGCTATCGTTAACCCGAATCAGCCTGGCTGTAACTTCCCAAGTAAGGCGCTGGCCGGTGTCGGTGTGGCGTTTTACTTATTGCTGGCATTACGTTCGACCTTACGTGACCAGGGCTATTTTGCCGCACAGGGGCTAACCGAGCCGAATGTGGCGGAATTGCTCGACCTGGTAGCCCTGGGTACCGTCGCCGATGTGGTGCCGCTGGATGCCAATAACCGCATCCTGGTACATCAGGGCTTAATGCGTATTCGCGCCGGTAAATGCCGGCCCGGTATTCAGGCGCTGATTGATGTCGCCAATCGGGATGCGGCCAAACTGACCGCCAGTGATTTTGGCTTTGCACTGGGGCCGCGACTGAATGCCGCTGGCCGGCTGGATGATATGTCGCTTGGCATCAGTTGTTTACTGGCGCCAAACTTAGGTTTAGCGCGCCAATATGCCGCCGAGCTGGATAACCTGAACGCCGAGCGGCGCAGTATCGAACAAAGTATGCAGCAGGAAGCGCAGGCACTGCTGAGCCAACTCTCTTTTGATGGCAGCAACTTACCGGAAACTCTGTGTTTATACCGGCACGACTGGCATCAGGGCGTAATTGGTATTCTGGCCGGTCGCATTAAAGAGCAGTTTCACCGGCCGACCATCGCTTTTGCCAAGGGCGATAACGGCGAGTTAAAAGGCTCTGCGCGTTCAATTACTGGCTTTCATATCCGCGATGTACTGGATGAAATCGCGACCCAATATCCGGGGTTGATTAAAAAATTTGGCGGCCATGCGATGGCGGCCGGCTTAACCATTAGTGAAGACAAGCTCGAGACCTTTGCGCTGGCATTTAACCTGACGGCAAAAAAATACCTGACAGCGGAGCAACTGACCGCCATGGTGTTAACCGACGGCGAGCTGGAAGCAGAGTGTTTTGAGCTCAGTTTTGCTCAGTTGCTGCAAAATGCCGGGCCCTGGGGGCAGGCCTTTCCGGAGCCGGTATTTGATGGCGAATTTCAGCTGTTAAGCCAGAAAATGCTGGCCGATCGGCATTTAAAAATGCTGCTAAAAGGCCCCGGCGGTAAGCTGGTAGATGCGATCTGGTTTAATGCCGATAACAAAGCCTGGCCCAATGTGAATATTCAGCGGGTACGGCTGGCCTATCAGCTGGATATTAACGAATATCGCGAACAGCAAAGCCTGCAACTGATTGTGCGTTATATGGAAGGCTTGTAAGCAAACCTCAACAAGCTCTGGTTGAAGATTGCTGTTAAAAACTGCCCGTAGCGGCAGTTTTTTTGTTATAATCCGCGCCAATTTTTTATCGCCCAACAGGTCGGTTTAACCCATGTTTGAAGTGAATCCGGTAAATAACAGCATCAAAGATCTGACTGAACGCACCAATGTGCTTCGGGGGTATCTTTGACTACGATGGCAAAAAAGAACGCTTAGAAGAAGTCTCGCGCGAGTTAGAAGACCCAGCGATCTGGAATACCCCTGATAAAGCCCAGGCGCTGGGTAAAGAGCGCTCGGCGCTGGAGCAGGTGGTGGGCACTATCGACAAGCTGGACCAGGGCCTGGAAGATGTGCAGGGCTTGCTGGAGCTGGCCGTCGAAGCTGAAGACGAAGCGACTTTTGAAGAAGCCAAAGCTGAGCTGGCCGATTTGGAAAAACAGCTGGCGCAGCTGGAATTCCGCCGTATGTTCTCGGGCAAACATGATCAAAACGACTGTTATCTGGATATACAGGCTGGCTCTGGCGGTACTGAAGCTCAGGACTGGGCCAGCATGCTGATGCGGATGTATCTGCGCTGGGGTGAAGCTAAAGGCTTTAAACCCGAGCTGTACGAAGTGACTGACGGTGATGTCGCCGGTATTAAAGGCTGTACCATTAAATTTACCGGCGAATACGCTTATGGCTGGTTACGCACCGAAACCGGTGTGCACCGTCTGGTGCGCAAGAGCCCGTTTGACTCCGGTAACCGCCGCCATACGTCTTTTTCATCCGTTTTTGTATCGCCGGAAATCGATGACGATATCGAAATCGAAATTAACCCGGCAGATTTGCGCATTGATACCTACCGCGCCTCGGGTGCTGGTGGTCAGCACGTTAACCGGACCGATTCAGCGGTGCGGATCACGCACTTACCAACCAACATCGTAGTGCAGTGTCAGAATGACCGCTCGCAGCATAAAAACCGCGACAATGCCTATAAGCAACTGCGCGCCAAGCTGTACGAGTTTGAGCTGCAAAAGCAAAATGCCGAAAAGCAGGCGCTGGAAGATACCAAGTCGGATATCGGCTGGGGCAGCCAGATCCGCTCTTATGTACTGGACGACTCGCGCATTAAAGACTTGCGTACCGGGGTAGAAACCCGCAATACCCAGTCGGTGCTGGATGGCGATCTGGACAAATTTATCGAAGCCAGCTTAAAAGCCGGTTTGTAATTTTTTAACTCACTCAGGAATCAACAAATGTCTGAACAGCATAACCAACATGAAGAAATTCAGGATGTTAACAAACTGATTGCTGAGCGAAAACATAAGCTGGCGGCGATTCGCGAGCAGGGCATTGCCTTCCCGAATGATTTTCGCCGGGCGCATATCTCTGATGAAATTCATGCCAAGTACGATGCGTTAAGCAAAGAAGAGCTGGAAGCCAACAAGGTAGAAGTGAGCCTGGGTGGCCGGATGATGACCCGCCGTATTATGGGTAAAGCCAGCTTCTGTACGCTGCAGGATATGGGCGGCAAGTTTCAGGTGTATGTGGCGCGCGACAGCCTGCCGGAAGGCCTGTATAACGACCAGTTTAAAAAATGGGACCTGGGCGATATCCTCGGCGTAAAGGGTTACTTGTTTAAAACCCAAACCGGTGAGCTGACGGTATGGGCGACGGAAATCCGCTTATTAACCAAAGCACTGCGCCCACTGCCAGACAAATTCCACGGTTTAACTGATAACGAAGCGCGTTACCGCCAGCGTTATCTGGATCTGATCTCAAACGAGCAATCTCGCAAAACCTTTTTGGTACGCAGCAAAACTGTGGCCTATATCCGCCGTTTCTTTAACGAGCATGGCTTTTTAGAAGTCGAAACGCCAATGCTGCAAGCCATTCCGGGCGGTGCCTCGGCACGGCCGTTTGAAACCCACCACAATGCGCTGGATATGCAAATGTTCCTGCGTATTGCCCCTGAGCTGTACTTAAAGCGGTTGGTGGTTGGCGGTTTCGAGAAGGTGTTTGAGTTAAACCGTAACTTTCGTAACGAAGGCGTCTCGACCCGGCATAACCCAGAATTCACTATGCTGGAATTCTACTGGGCCTATGCCGACTATAACGACTTAATGGACTTAACTGAAAAGTTATTCCGTGGCTTAGCGCTGGACGTACTGGGCAGCACGGAAGTGCCATATCAGGGCGAGGTGTTTGACTTCGGTAAGCCGTTTGCGCGGATGTCGGTGACAGAATCGATTCTGCATTACAACCCGTCGATCACCAAAGAGCAGCTGGCGACCCGTGAGTCGGTGGCTGAGCTGGCAAAATCACTGGGCATTGAAGTGAAAGCCAACTATGGCCATGGTCGTATTTTGATGGAAGTGTTTGACGAGCTGGTAGAAACCAAGCTGCGCCATCCGACCTTTATTACCGAGTACCCGGCTGAGGTATCACCGCTGGCGCGGCGTAACGACGATAACCCGGAGATCACCGACCGCTTTGAATTCTTTATCGGTGGCCGTGAACTCGGTAACGGTTTTAGCGAGCTGAACGATGCTGAAGATCAGGCCGAGCGCTTCCGCGAGCAGGTCGCGCAAAAAGACGCTGGTGATGATGAAGCCATGTTCTACGATGAAGACTTTGTTACCGCGCTGGAGCACGGTTTACCGCCAACAGCAGGTCAGGGTATCGGTATCGACCGCTTAGTGATGTTGCTGGCCGACGCGGCCTCGATCCGCGATGTGATCCTGTTCCCACATATGCGTTTGCATCACGATAAGTAAGCCTTAGGCGCCCAGGCGCGCTATCTGGTCTTCGGCACAGTGGCTGTCGAAGACCGTTCTCCTTCCTTGCAGCTTAGTTTTAATTAGTCTAATCTCAGTCAGTTAGCGTTCAGCAGCTTAGTGTAATGTTAGTTTTTGCTGTTGCAGATTCTGTTATTAACTACAAGGATATCGAAATGCAAAATAAGCTAATTACAGCGGCGTTACTCGCCAGCAGCCTGACGTTGGGTTTGGGTCAGGTATCGGCAGGTGTGGTCAGCTCTGAGCAAATGCTTGCCAGCCAGCAACACCACTACAACAAGCAGCAGGTATTGTCGTTTTTGGATACGGCCGAAGTGCAGCAAAAACTGGTGCAGCTGGGTGTTAGCCAGCAAGACGCAGAGCAACGTATCGCCAATATGACCGATGCGGAGTTGGCAGCGCTGAATAGCCAGTTACATGAAATGCCGGCGGGTGGTGTTGTGGGTACGATTGTCACCGTTTTAGTGGTGATCGCGGTGTTAGACCTACTGGGTGTCACGGACGTTTATCCGTTTATTCGGCCAATTCGATTTCAATAATGTTCGCTAAAGCGAAATCGGCCAACATTCTGGTTGGCCTTTTATTGCTGCTGTTGCTTACCGCTTGTCAAAGCCCACCGCAAAGCCGGCAACTGTTGGCTGAGCCACCGGCCATTAGCCGGCAGGCCTTGCTGAGCGCTGTACCATTTTATCCACAGCAAGAGTATTTTTGTGGCCCAACCACGCTCTCTGAAGTGGCTGCCTACTATGGGGTGGAGCACAGCGCTGAGAGTATTGCCGGTCTTACTTTTACGCCAGGGCTGCAGGGCAGCCTGCAAATTGAAATGGCCGCTGCCAGCCGCCAACTGGGCTTTGTGGCTTATGAACAACGCGGCAGTTTAAGCCAGCTATTGCAGCTGGTTGCTGAAGAAATTCCGGTTATTGTATTACAAAACAATGGTTTGAGCTGGTTGCCCAGATGGCACTATGCTGTGGTTATTGGCTATGATTTAGATCGGCGCGAGATGATTTTGCATAGCGGTCTCAGCGCCGAGTACCGGCTTCCGCTGGCGACCTTTGAGCGCACCTGGCACAGAGCCAATTATTGGCTACTGGCGATGTTGCCGCCCGCGCGCACCAGCGCACTGCTGGACCCCTTTCTTTATACCCGAGCCTGTCAGGATCTATTGCAAACCCGGCAAACTGAAGCTGGTGTTACGGCGCTAATCAGCGCCACCAAACAGTGGCCGGATTACTGGCTACCGTATTTTTTACTCGGTAATCACTTTTTAGCCCGAGCACCGGCCGAGGCCGCCATTTGGTTTGCGAAGGGATTGCCGCTGGCCAAACAGCAACCGGCCTATTTAAATAATTATGCTTTGGTATTGAGTGAGCTGGGCTGCAAAGCGCAGGCGCTGGAACTGATCAAAGCTGCGCGGCAGCTGGCGCCTGACGATGCCAATATTATGGATAGTGAGCAACAAATTAACGCTCAGACGACAACAACGAGCTGTAGTGTGACTCACTAGCTACCACATCATCGCGGTCAATTGCCATCGACCGCCGCCTGCAGGCTACTGGTCGCAGTAGGGCAGAGCAGATTGAACCGGCAGGCACAGTACTGCGATTATTGCGCTAATATTGCCTTACTATTGTGCACTAGCGAATAACCTATCCAGGGAAAGCTCTATGCCCCGTTTAACCGCCGCCGACTTTAGCCCGGAATTACTTGAGCTGTATGATTTTTATGTGCATGGCAAATTAAGCCGGCGTGATTTTTTAGAGCGGGCGGCTAAATTTGCTGTTGGCTCCATGACGGCGGTTGCGCTTTTGTCCGCACTAACCCCGAATTATGCACTGGCACAGCAGATCTCCTTTAACGATCCTGAGATTATTGCCAGCTATATCCGTTATCCATCACCCAATGGGCATGGTGAGGTGCGCGCCTACCTGGTGCGGCCGGCCAAGCTGGAGCAGCCTGCGCCAGCCGTGCTGGTGGTGCATGAAAACCGAGGTCTGAACCCTTATATCGAAGATGTGGCGCGGCGGGTAGCCAAAGCCGGCTATGTGGCGCTGGCGCCGGATGGTTTAAGCTCGGTCGGCGGTTATCCGGGCAATGATGACGAGGGCAGGGCCTTGCAGCGTCAGGTTGATCCACAAAAACTGTTAAACGATTTCTTTGCTGCGCTTGAATTTTTACTGGCCGGTGAGCTTACCACCGATAAAGTCGGCATGACCGGTTTTTGTTATGGCGGCGGTGTCTGTAATGCGGCGGCTGTTGCTTATCCGGAACTGGCCTGTGCGGTACCTTTTTATGGCCGGCAGGCCGATCCGGAGGCGGTAGCGCCAATCAAGGCGCCGTTGCAGTATCATTTTGCGGAGAACGACCCCAGAGTCAACGAAACCTGGCCGGCGGTAGAAGCAGTACTTAAAGCCGCTAATAAAACCTTCGAAGCCCATTTTTATCCCGGCACTTACCATGGCTTTCATAACGACTCGACACCCCGTTACGATGAAGCCGCTGCTAAACTCGCCTGGCAACGCACCCTGGATTGGTTTGCCCGCTATCTAAAAACCTAGCCCAGCACCACGACTCCGGTACGCTTGCCGTACCGGAGTCGGTCCTGCGATGGTAAGAAAACCCCCTAACCCAAAGCTACACCACACCACGACTCCGGTATGCTTGTCGTACCAGAGTCGGTCCTGCGATAGTAAGAAGAACCCCAAGCTCAAGGCTACACTGCACCACGACTCCGGTATGCTTGCCGTACCGGAGTCGATCCTGCGATAGTCAGAAAAACACCAAACCCAAAGCTACACCAGACCACGACTCCGGTATGCTTGTCGTACCGGAGTCGCTCCTGCGATAGTAAGAAGAACCCCAAACTCAAGGCTACACCACACCACGACTCCGGTATGCCTGTCGTACCGGAGTCGGTCCTGCGATAGCGAGAAAAACACCAAACGCAAGGCTACACCGCATCACGACTCCGGTATGCTTGTCGTACCGGAGTCGCTCCTGCGATAGTGACAGGAACACCAAACCTAAGGGGCAACACCCGAAGCGGTATAAGCCTCTGTCCCCCACAGTGGTACCGTTGATAAGCCATGCTTAAAGCTGCCCGAGGTTTCCTTGGTTGAATAAGACAGATACATCAGGGTTTGATTCTGCGCATCGTAGATGCGGCGGATTTTCATACTTTTAAAAAATACGCTTTTCGATTTAGTGAACAGCACTTCACCGTTTTTGCTTTTATCGATTTTAGCGATCATCTCAGCGGTAATGGGGCCGGTTTGCCGGCAAGAGATGGCGCTGTCAGAAGGATCCGAAAAATCCAGATTAGCCTCAATACTGGATACGTGGCAGGTTACGCCGCTAACGATAGGATCAGTAAAAGCATCCAGTTTGATATCCTTGGTGGTAAAGAGCCCCAACGATACATCTCCCACTTCATTTCTGTTACAACCCGTCAGGGTCAGTGTTAGTAGCAATAAAACGCAACCTGATATACGCATTCTGGACTCCTTGGTGTGATTTGCCGGCTGCTGCCAGCTGGGTGCTTTGTGGCAATAATAGCGCAATTGGTGGATTTGCAGCAGACCGCCCAGGCCCCTAGTGGCGACAACAGCCGTTTGTTATAGCTCGGCTATGTGTGACAACGTTTCTGGATGACGCTGTACTAACTTTAAAAGGGTAACAGCTTGACCATTTGGCACACTACGACCTTGTTCCCAGTTTTCTAATGTGCGCGAAGACGTATGAAGTAGCCTCGCGAAGACGCCACGGGACATATTAAACTGCTCTCGAATACTCACGATTTCATCTGGTGAGATATTCAACTCACCCGTATCATTCACATGATGTGTTTTTAGGGTCAACTTACCTTCTGAATGCTGTTTAGCCTCAACAAGAGCTGAGCTTAACTCTGCAAATAAATCACGAGTGCTCATTGCGCCACGCCTCCATAAAAGCCATTAATTGTTTTCTTTGAATTGCATTTAAATCGGACATTTCATTTTTGCCGTAAATGGTTAGCAAATAAAAACGCCTTTTTTCATCGAGAAAGTAATAGATAATCCGTGAACCACCGCGTTTTCCTTTACCTTTGCTGGCAACCCGAATTTTGCGCAAACCGCCAGTACCTTGAATCACATCACCCAAATGTGGGTTTAACATTAATTCAGCTTGAAAGAGCCTATACTCATCATCACTGAGGTATTCATCTCGGTGCTTTTCAAAAATTGTTGATTCGATAAATACACTTTTCATAAAAAAAGTGTACGCAAATAACGTACAGATGGCAAGTGTCAGGTTGCGACTCCGGTACGGCAAGCATACCGGAGTCGGGGGCCGAGCATAGCGGAGTTGGGGCCGGGAGTTGCATTGGATTCAGCGTATTAAGCTATCTGAAGATCCGTGCATCAAAACTAAATTCAAGTTTTTCGGCTTTGGCGAGGATAGCAGGTAGCAGCGGATGCCGTGGATTGATCAGGTAGTTACGATCTCGCGGCGAAATACTTGAGGGGACCTGGAGTGCGGCGAACTCGGGGTTTTCGGCGTTAAGAAATTGATCGCCAATCAGTTGCGTCTGTTCCGGCGCCGGTATTGCCCGCCAGTTAGGTGGCAGAACTGAATTGTCCAACGGGATAATCAGCTCGTCGGGTAACTCAATGCGGTAAAGATCGTATTGCTGAATCACCTCAGGGTCGTGATTAAGGTGTACAAAAACTTCCAGGATACAAAGCGATTCAGATGCAGCGAAATACAGCGCCGCTGTGCCTTTTGAGTTCCAGCGCCCGCCAAATAATTTTGCGCCTTGCGGATTGAAGGGCGCCTCGGCGAACTTTTTTTGGGTCAGCCGGTACAGTTGCATCAAGAAAACACGCCGTGTTCGAGCCGGCCGATTAACTCTTTAACCGTTTCAAAATCGACAGTGGTCGCAATCATATCTAAGGGCCGCTTGCCATTCAGGCCATACACACTTTCACGTAACCAGGCGAGAGCGCGTTGTTCATTGCCAAAAAGCTCGGTCGCTAGTTTGATCAGCAGCGCCAGGCGGTACATAACGTCACTCTCTTGAGTGTTGAAACGTTCTCCATTTTTCAGGCGGCGCTTAATCGTGCTGATTGGGATCAGGGTAACATGGTGAAACTCAGTTTGTGACAACCGGGCTTTCGCCAGAATGTTACGATAGACCTCTGGTTTAAAGCCTTGATGAATAGCGGCATTTTTTGATGTTGTCTCATCTTCTATACCAAGGCTATACCAAAAATTCGGTTGGTACAGCGGTGTGGGTTTAAAGCTTTTCACTGCGCTGACAGTCATCATTGAGCCCTTTTTGGTTCATATGGCCTATTAAAAATAGCCCATATGGGCCAGTAGTGCAATTTTTAATGATTATCCCCCTTGCTTTTATACTGTGCGCCACCTAGTATAAGTAGCTGTGTGGCGCACAGTATGCGATACACAGTATCAGGAGCAAAAGATGACGCAATCGCAACTGGACAAAATTCGGCTGGAACTGCGCCGCGGGGTGTTGGTTTTGGCGGTGCTGGCGTCGCTGAAAGAAGCGCATTATGGCTATTCGCTGCGCAAACAACTTAACGACAACGGTATTGAGATTGATGAAGGCACCCTGTATCCCCTGATCCGCCGTCTGGCAGAGCAGGGGTTACTTGACAGTGAATGGCAGCAAGGCGAAGGGCGGGAGCGGCGTTATTACCAGCTGTCTGCCAGCGGCCACAGCTTGCTTGGGCAATTAACCGATGAATGGCAACAGCTTAATGGCGCCCTGAGTAACTTACTGGGTGTAAAGCCAGAGGAGACAGCATAATGGATTTAGTCACACGTTATATTGCTGCGGTGCAGCGCGAGCTACCTGAGAATAAACGCGATGAAATTGGCCGTGAACTGAATGCCAATATCCGGGATCAGTTGGATGCGCTGACGGAGCAAAAAGGTGAGCTTAGCGACGACGACAGTGCTGCCGTGCTGCTACAAATGGGGCATCCACGTGATGTAGCCCAGCAATTTGTGCCGCCGCAGCCGTTAATCAGCTTAAGTTATATGCCGGTGTACCGCTATACCCTGTATATGGTGCTGGGGATTTTGTTTGTCCTGCAAATTATCGCCAGTACCAGCGCCTGGTTATACAGTCAGTTTGGTTTGCTGCTGTATCTGAAAAGCATTGCCAGTGGCTTTATCGGCGATGCCTGTCTGGCGTTTACTGCGATTACTGTGACCTATATGTTGTTATCGCGGGAGCCGACTGCAGCGGCTAAAGCAACACCGAACTGGCATCCGCGGCAGTTAGCGGCAGTGGAGCCGGGCTGGCAGACCATTTCGCTGCAGAATATTTTTACCGATCTTGGTACCTATGCCTTTTTATTAGTGCTGATCTGGTATCCGCTTTGGTTTACCCCAGAGCAGTTAGAGGCGCAGCGTATTAGTCTGGCTGAGCCAGCACGGCAGTTTCTCAGCTGGTGCACACCGGTGTTGCTGGCCGGCATAGTGCTGAATATCGGGCAACTAAAACAACGCTTCTGGAATCGCCCGCTGTTGATCGCGAATGTGGTGCTAAATAGCGCGCTGGTGCTGATTTTGCTGTATCTGGCTGTCAGTGGGCCGTTACTGGAGATCAACATGGCAGCCTTGCCCTATGTTTTTGAATGGGATTCTCTGCAGCGCACCATAGTGGTAACGCTGTTGATTACTGCCTGTTTTCCGGGATATGAATTGGTACGGGATCTGCTGCGGTTAAAGCGTCTGGCCAGAGCCTAAATATCCTGCGAGGAGCAGAGGCTGAATGCAGGTTCAGCCTCTGGCTTGTTAGTTAGTGCTACCGGTGTTGCTTAATACTGCCGGCTACGTTTGTTATCACGCACCAGCCACCAGACCAGATAACCCAGGATCACCAGGGGTAATACGGTGAATAACAAAGTCAGGCCGATACCAATGACCGCACCGACCAGACCAATTAATAAGCCAAAGATGGTTGCAGCAATGGCGATTAAGCTTGGTAAGCAGTAAATACCTACGGCGACTAATAAAATAATAACGATTGTTCTGTTCATACTAAGGTCCTTTTGTGCAAGCTATTGATTCAGGTTAGCTTAAGGTAATCAAACTGTATGCCAATAATATAGTTGTTAGATATCAATTACTTAAGTTGCACTGTTTATCGCTGTAGAGATTTTAGACCATCTGGCTTAGCGAAATTAACCAATTAGTAGCGAAAATCTTTATCAGAGCACGCAGTCAGCGGCAGGGCCAGCGTCTGGGCTTGTGACAGCGCTAAAGTCTGGGCTGTTACAGCAAAAAAACGGGCTGCAGTAAGCAGCCCGTTCCGGAGGTCTTAGGATGGTGTTGTCAGAGCTTGTTAATCTGCTCTTTTAGCTGATAGGACTTGTCGGTAACAATACTTTCCAGGGTGCCCACCCGTTCCTTCAGTTTGGCAATTTCTGCCTGTAAGGCTTCGATATCCGCCTTGCCGGCTTTGCCTTTGGTTTTCATATGCGTTTCGTAGGCTGCGTAACCCAGGCCACCAATAATGGCGATAGCGGCAATTTCAAATGGACCCATCTGTGTTCTCCCTGTTATAACCGGTTAATTTCTTCTTTTAACTGATATTTTTTATCTGTCACTATGCTTTCCAGTGTCGCCAGGCGCTCTTTTACTGCCAGCAGTTCCTGCTGCAGTTCATCAAAGCCTTTACCTGACGCCAGATGCCGGTATTTATAACGCATTTTCAGCGCATCATAGGCCACGCCACCGACGATTGCCACTACCACTATTACAACCACGCCAATATCCATTGTTATCTCCTTGCTGTTTTTTTGTAAGGAAAAGCAAGCACAATGCCATTATTTTAAGTTATTGATTAAAAGCAAATTGATTTAAAGGTGCGGCTTGTACTTAGCGTAAAATGCAAATATTTAGTCAGCTTTAACATAGTCTAGTGGTAAAATTGGCCAAAGAAAGTGAATTTTTGTAAGGCTTTATGACTGACGAACAGTGGATGCGCCATGCCATGCTGCTGGCACAGCGGGCGGAACAACTGGGTGAAGTACCGGTTGGGGCGATATTGGTCAAGGATCAGCAGATTATCGCCGAAGGCTGGAACCAGATGATTAGCCTGAATGATCCCTCAGCGCATGCCGAGATGCTGGCAATTCGCCAGGCTGGCCAAAAGTTAGCCAATTACCGGCTGTTAGATTGCACGCTCTATGTCACGCTGGAGCCCTGCAGTATGTGTGCCGGGGTATTAGTACATAGCCGGATCGCACGCTTGGTATTCGGTGCCAGTGATTACAAGACCGGGGCAGCTGGCTCAGTGTTGGATTTGGTGCGGTATCCGCAGTTTAATCATCAGCTTGACGTCACGTCAGGGGTGTTAGCAGAGGAATGTGCGGCCATGCTGTCGGCGTTTTTTCAGCGCCGGCGGGCAGAGAAAAAACAGCTCAAACAGCAGGGGATTCAGCCAGATGCCGAAAGTAAGTTAAAAAACACCGACGGCGGTGATGTACTTTTTTAATCTGCAAATTACGCTTAATGCGGCGGCGGCTGGATGCCACATCCAACATCCGGCGGCGACGTTTTAACGCCGGCTTTTTCTTTTTTAGCATAGATTTATCCTGTTGTTTACCATGTTGAGAATAATATGGGCAGGGCCGGCGGGCTGCAAGCACCCCGGATGAATTTATTGTGACAGGGGCGGCGCGTCAGCAACTTGCTCCGTCTGTTCGACCAGTCGTTGCCGTTGTTGTTCCAGCTTTTGTTCCAGTTGTTGCCGCTCGTCTACTCCTACCAGGGTATCGTAATAGCGACGGATATTTTCAACATAGAGCGCGGCTTCATCGCCACGGGCAAAACCAAAGCGGGTATGTTGATACACCGATTTTTTGCGTAGCAGCGGTAAGCGTTGTTTTACTTCCAGCCATTTATCCGGATCGGCACCATCACGCTGCGTCAGACGACGGGCATCTTCCAGATGGCCCCAGCCAATATTGTACGAGGCTAGCGCAAACCATAGCCGGTCCGGCATCGGGATCCGCTCCGGAATACGGGTTAACAGCATTTGCAGATAACGGCTACCACCGTCGATACTCTGCTCAGGGTCAATCCGGCTTTGTACGCCCATCTGCTGCGCCGTTGGCAGGGTTAACATCATCAGGCCGCGCACCCCGGTGGGGCTGCGGGCTTTCGGATTCCAGTGCGACTCCTGATAACTCAGGGCGGCCAGTAAACGCCAATCCAGCTCACCGGCATATTCCATAAACCAGGATTTAAATTTTGGCAGCGTATCGTCAATGGCGCGGATAAAACGGATGGTATCCACGTAATCGAACTGTTCTACATGGCCAAAATACCGATCCTCCAGTGTCACCAGATCGCCGTTTTGGTATACGTGGCCAAAGTATTCAATTAACACGCTAAACAGGCTGTCGTCCTGGGTTTTTGGTAGTAACCAGCCCACTGGTAAGTTTTCGCTGACAGTAAAGCCAATCGTCAGCTGTGGGAATAAACGGCGGTTAACTGCCAGCTGATTAGAGTCTGTCAGCGTATAGTTGATACTGCCATCGACCACTTTTTGCAGTAGCTCGTCGGCATCCAGCTCCGGATCTTCCTGATAGCTCAGCCCAGGAATCTCTGCACTGAGTCGTTTCAGGGTTTCCGCATGGCTACTGTGAGCGGATACAATCACTGGCTCAGTCAGGTCGGTTAATTGTTGCGGCCAGTTGTTGCCCTGGCGAAACACCAACAGTTCGTTAATCCAGCGGTAGGCCGGTGCCGCCCGGAATTTTTGGGTGCGCTCTGGGGTGAGTGTCAGGCCGCCGGCAATAAAATCAACCTGACCATTTTTCAGCTTGGTTTGTAAATCATCTAAATCGAAGCTGGGGAACAGTTGCAGTTCAACGCCTAAGCGATCGGCCAGCCCCTTAGCCAACTCATACTCAAAGCCGGTAGGGCCATCGACACCAATATAGTAACTGGTCGGGCCATGCAGGATGCCAACCCGTAATTGACCGCGCTGATAAATGTCAGCCAGCTGATTTGTTTGCTCTGGCAATGGCTTAGAGCAGGCCAGTAACAGCAAGCTCAGGCAAAGCACAGACCATAATCGCAGCATAATCAGTTCCGGTTTAGACGATTTTGCGATGTTACCGCAAACTTCTTAGTCGCAGCCAGCCTTTTCACATATCACTTAGCGCGAATTTTCTTTATAATGTGGCGCCTTTTTAGGTTCCACTGTCGTTCAACCAACGGAAAATAGCCTATGTTGATCCTGCGTGGTGCACCTGCACTGTCCGAATTCCGAATTCAAAAGTTACTCGATCTTTGTGCCCAGCAAAATTTACCGGTTAACGGTATCTATGCCGAATATATGCATTTTGCTGATTTATCGGCACCACTTAGCAGCGAACAGCAGCAGGTGCTGGATAAACTGTTAACCTATGGTCCGAGTATCGCCAGTCACCAGCCAACAGGCTTGTTGCTGTTAGTGACACCACGCCCCGGCACCATTTCGCCCTGGTCTTCTAAAGCCACCGACATTGCCCGCAACTGTAACCTGCCAACGGTAAAACGCTTAGAGCGTGGTATTGCCTATTATGTTGATGCGGTGGCGTTAACTGCGGCTCAGCAGCAACAACTGCCCAGCCTGTTACATGATCGGATGATGGAAGCGGTATTTACCGAGTTGGAGCAGGCAGCCGCGCTGTTTGCCAAGGCCGAACCGGGAACCTTAAGCTCGGTGGACATTCTGAGCGGTGGCCGTGCGGCACTGGAACAGGCTAACCAGACGATGGGTCTGGCCTTGGCCGATGATGAAATTGATTATCTGGTCAGCAATTTTCAGCAGCTGGGCCGCAACCCGAACGACATTGAACTCTATATGTTTGCGCAGGCCAACTCTGAGCACTGCCGGCACAAGATTTTTAACGCCGACTGGACCATCGATGGCGTAAAACAGCCTAAGTCGCTGTTTAAAATGATTAAAAATACCTTCGAGCAAACACCGGATTATGTGTTATCAGCCTATAAAGATAACGCTGCCGTGATGGTTGGCTCTGAAGCCGGTCGTTTCTTCCCGACGCCGGCTAGCCGCGAGTATCAGTATCACCATGAGCCGATCCATGTGCTGATGAAGGTAGAAACCCATAACCACCCCACGGCGATTTCACCTTATCCGGGGGCGGCAACCGGCTCGGGCGGCGAAATCCGTGACGAGGGTGCGACTGGCGTGGGCTCTAAGCCCAAAGCGGGCTTAGTGGGTTTCTCTGTGTCTAACCTGCGTATTCCAGGCTTTGTACAGCCGTGGGAAAGTGATTTTGGTAAGCCGGAGCGCATTGTTACCGCACTGGACATTATGCTGGAAGGCCCACTGGGTGGCGCCGCCTTTAACAACGAATTTGGTCGTCCGGCGATCAACGGTTATTTCCGTACTTATGAAGAAAAGGTACACAGCCATAACGGCGAAGAAGTTCGTGGTTACCATAAGCCGATTATGATTGCCGGTGGTCTGGGCAATATCCGCGCAGAGCACGTCCAAAAAGGCGATTTGCCAGTGGGTGCCAAGCTGGTGGTATTAGGCGGCCCGGCGATGAATATCGGTCTGGGTGGTGGTGCGGCGTCTTCGATGGCATCAGGCCAGTCGAATGAAGATCTGGACTTTGCTTCGGTACAGCGCGAGAACCCGGAAATTGAACGCCGTTGTCAGGAAGTGATTGACCGCTGCTGGCAGCTGGGCCAGGACAACCCTATCGTCTTTATTCATGACGTTGGTGCCGGCGGTTTATCCAATGCCTTCCCGGAGCTGGTAAACGACGGCGGTGTCGGTGGTAAGTTCGAGCTGCGTAATGTACCGAACGATGAGCCTGGCATGTCGCCGCTGCAAATCTGGTGTAACGAATCGCAGGAGCGCTATGTGATGGCGATCCCGGCCGACAAAATGCCGGTATTCGAAGCCATCTGTAAACGTGAACGTGCCCCTTATGCGGTAGTGGGTGAAGCCACCGCCGAACAGCATTTAACGCTGAGCGACAGCTACTTTGGCAATACGCCGATTGATCTGCCGTTAAACGTGTTACTGGGCAAGGCGCCAAAAATGCACCGCGAAGTGCAAAGCTTAAAAGCGCCGGCCAAACCGCTGGATCGCACTGATATTAGCATCGCCGATGCGGCTGAGCGTTTATTACGTTTGCCGACCATTGCCGAGAAAACCTTCCTGGTAACTATTGGTGATCGTACGGTAACGGGTTTAGTGGCGCGCGATCAGATGGTGGGCCCCTGGCAGGTGCCGGTGGCGAACTGTGGTGTCACTGCCGCCAGTTATGATACTTACCATGGCGAAGCCATGGCGATGGGTGAGCGGACGCCGGTTGCCTTGCTGGACTTTGCTGCCTCGGCCCGTCTGGCCGTAGCGGAAGCTATTACTAATATTGCTGCCACAGATATTGGCGACTTAAACCGGATTAAACTTTCTGCCAACTGGATGGCCGCCGCCGGTCACCCGGGCGAAGATGCCGGTTTATATGCGGCAGTAAAAGCGGTCGGCGAAGAGCTGTGTCCGGCACTAAAAGTGACGATCCCGGTGGGCAAAGACTCGATGTCAATGAAAACCCGCTGGCAACAGGATGGTGAAGATAAGGCCGTTACCGCGCCTATGTCGCTGATTATCACCGCCTTTGCCCGGGTAGAAGATATCCGTAAAACCGTGACGCCACAGCTGCGCACGGATAAAGGTGCCAGCTCCCTGTTGTTAATTGATCTGGGGCAGGGCGCTAACCGCTTAGGCGGCTCGTGTTTAGCTCAGGTGTATAAGCAACTGGGCGATCAGCCTGCTGATCTGGATAGCCCGCAGCTACTGATTAACTTCTTTAGTGCCATGCAGCAACTGACGCGCGAGCAGAAATTGCTGGCCTACCATGATCGCTCCGACGGTGGTTTATTTGTCACCCTGGCCGAGATGGCCTTTGCCGGTAAAGCCGGTATCGCCGCCGATATCAGCGCTCTGGGTAGCGATGCGCTGGCGGCGTTATTCAGCGAAGAGCTGGGTGCGGTGCTGCAGGTTGCCGACAGTGAACTGGCTTATGTCCAGCAGGTGCTGGCAACACATAACCTGGCAGACTTAAGCCATGTTGTAGGTAAAGTTGAACAAAGCGATCGTTTTGTGATCAGCCAGCAGGGCACAGTGGTATTTAACGATAGCCGCAGCCGTCTGCGCACCGTCTGGGCCGAAACGACTTATCAGATGCAGAGCCTGCGCGATAACCCGGCGGGCGCCAAGCAGGAGTTTGACGCCAAGGCCGATCAGCTGGATCCGGGCTTGCACGCCAAACTGACCTTTGATCCGAATGCCGATATTGCCGCGCCGATGATTTTAAAAGGTGCAGCACCCAGGATCGCGATTCTGCGCGAGCAGGGCGTTAACTCGCAGCTGGAAATGGCCGCTGCCTTTAACCGTGCCGGCTTTAGCGCCGTTGACGTGCATATGAGCGATATTCTGAGCGGTCAGGTGTCGTTAAAAGACTTTAACGGTTTAGCAGCCTGTGGTGGCTTCTCTTACGGTGACGTGTTAGGGGCCGGTGAAGGCTGGGCCAAGTCAGTGCTGTTTAACGAGCAGGCACGTAAAGAGTTCCAGACCTTCTTTGAACGGCAATCTACCTTTGCGCTGGGTGTTTGTAACGGTTGTCAGATGATGTCGAATCTGAAGAGTCTAATCCCGGGTGCTGATTTATGGCCACACTTTGTGCGCAATAAATCTGAGCGCTTTGAAGCCCGCTTCAGCCTGGTGGAAGTGCAGCAAAGCCCGTCGCTGTTCTTTAGCGGTATGGCTGGCTCGCGGATGCCGATTGCGGTATCGCACGGTGAAGGTCATGCCGAGTTTGCTTCTCAAGCTGCCTTTGCCGCTGCCAACCAGAGCGGCACTGTGGCACTGCGTTTTGTTGATAACTATGGTCAGGTTACCGAGCAGTATCCGGCAAACCCGAATGGCTCAGTGGCCGGTATTACCGCGCTGACAACTACCGATGGCCGGGTTACCATTATGATGCCACACCCGGAGCGGGTATTCCGCACCGTGGCCAACTCCTGGCATCCGGATGACTGGCAGGAAGACAGCCCCTGGATGCGGATGTTCCGCAATGCCCGGGTCTGGTTAGGGTGATTTTTAACCCGACGTCTTAAGCTCACCGAATAAAAAAACCTGCTGCGGCAGGTTTTTTTATTCGGTACTTTTCCTGTGGTCAGAAACTGGCTATCACAGCATCACTACTGGCTTTTTTCTTCCGCGAACAAGAAGCGGATCCAACCAAAACCGATATTGAGGATCCCCGCCAGGGTGTCTGCTTTTACCGAGGGTTCCGCCTGATTAATCGCAGTTGGCGACTGCGTCTGAGATTGCTTGGCATTGTTGAACGCGCCGTCAAAGAAATCATCGGCGCCTTGTTGGGTACTGTAAGTGCTACAGGCGCTAATCATTAAGCTAAAAGCAACGGCAGCTATAGTGGTGATTTTTTTGGTGTTGTGCAAACTTAATCCTTGCCAGTAAATAGTCGCGCGCATTTTTAAACTATTAAGGCTGTTTGTCTAGTTTAAAAACTGTTGCCGGGCCTGATTACGGCCCTGTTGCTTGGCTTGATAAAGCAGCTGATCGGCTTGGTGCATCAACTGACCACTCTGATAACCGCTGGCCGGGTAATTTAGGGTGATAATACCGATCGATGCGGTGACTACGCCAAAGGGTGAGTTTTTATGCGGGATCGCCATTGCCGCCAGCTTGTCTGGTAATTGTAGGAGTGAGGTGCTGATATCTGCATTATGTTGCTCAACCAGAATAAATTCCTCACCGCCAAACCGGACTACCAATAAAGTTGGATCGGCGGAGAGCAAACGCGACAATTGAACCAGCACCAGATCACCATCCAGATGACCATAGTGGTCGTTGTAGCGTTTAAAATAGTCGATATCTAACAAGCCGAGCGATAGCTGTTGGCCGGCTTGCAGGCTTTGCAGCTTTTCTTGCAAACGTTGTTCAAAGCTGCGCCGGTTAAGCAAACCGGTTAATTGATCGGTTTCAGCTTTTTGTTGTTCCAACCTGACGGTTTTAAACTGGCTACGCAATAACCGGTCGAACTGCCGTTGCCAGCTCAGGCAGAGCAAAATCGTTATTATGAGGTAAAAAACGGACCAGCCGGTATCAATAACAGTACAATATTTCAGGTATAACACTGCGGTGGTCAGTTGTAACCAGAGTAAGATTTTTTGTTGTAAATTAAAAATCGGAATGGCGGCAATCGCGAAGGCAACGACCATAGGGCCACCTTCACCCAATTTGCCGTAGTAGAGGGATGAGCCGTAGAAAGTAATACTCAGCAGTAAGATAACCAGGGCTGAGATACCAAGCCAGCCCTGTAACCACTGCTCAGCGTTAAGTGTTTTATTCGTCAGAGCATAAAGTAAAATCAGGCCGGCCGCTGTATAGCGTGACAGATTACCCAGGCTGTACCAGCTGTCGCCAACCAGAATATCTGTGATCGAAAACAATAGCATTAATGCCACACAGACTAATGCCAGCCGCTGCGCAATATGGCGGGTACTGGCAACCAGATACAGCCGGAATTCCGCCTCGCTGGCCGGGTCCAGATAGGATAAAGATGGAAAATAGTTTTTAATCAGCTGCATAAGCAAAAGTACCCTGAGTTGCACTAAGCTTAGCAGCTAAAATTGGACCTAGAGCAAACCTTTTAGAAAAGCCACTACGCTGCGTCCGAGCGCACTTAAGGCATAACCGCCTTCCAGCATGGCGACGATACGGCCCTGGCAGTGTTTGTCGGCCAGTTGCTTCAGTTCAGTGGCAATCCACTGGTAGTCTTCTTCGCGCAACATAAAATGCGCCATTTCATCTTCA
The DNA here is from genome assembly GCF_001441695.1 of Alishewanella sp. WH16-1. Lineage (NCBI taxonomy): Bacteria > Pseudomonadati > Pseudomonadota > Gammaproteobacteria > Alteromonadales > Alteromonadaceae > Alishewanella > Alishewanella sp. WH16-1. Next base: position 92,308 of record NZ_LCWL01000112.1, read on the forward strand.
GCATGACCGTCAAAGCCGGCGGAGATTAAAATCAACTGTGGTGCAAAACGATCAATAGCGGGTAGCCAGTGCTGTTTTACCTGTTCCCGCCAGGCGGTGCCGCGACAGCCACCGGCCAGTGGCAGATTGATAATATGTTCGTTAGTTGTCTCAGCGCCGGTGTACGGAAACAATGGATGTTCAAACGAGGAGCAAAATAGCACCCGTGGTTCATGTTGAAAGATATCCTCGGTACCGTTGCCATGATGTACGTCAAAATCGACGATGGCAATTCGGCTGAGCTGGTACTGGTTCAAGGCATGTTCGGCCGCGATCGCAATATTATTTAGCAGGCAAAAGCCCATTGCCTGCTCACGCGTTGCATGGTGGCCCGGCGGGCGTACCGCGCAAAAAGCCTGTTCATTAGTGCCCGCCATTACCTGATCGACGGCATTGATCCCGCTACCAGCAGCATGCAGGGCCGCGTTCAGGCTTTTCGGCCCCATCACGGTGTCAGGATCGAGCCAAATATGGCCTTCGCGTGGCGCTTTGGCAAACAGCTCGTCAACATAAAGCTTGCCATGCGCCAGATATAAGGCTTCTTTACTAGCCGGGCTGGCGTCGCGCTGCATCACCACATATTCCATACCAGAGCGGATCAGCTGATCGTTAATCGCTGATAAGCGCTCCGGACATTCCGGATGATCAACGCCATTTTCATGGTAGTAGCAGCTGGGGTGGCTGAAAATGGTAATGGGCATCAGCACTCTCCTGCCGGGGTTAAGTCCAGTTTTAAATAGGCTTCTGACGGATCGTCACTTGGCAGGCGCACAAAGCCGGCGTTTTCAAATACTCTGAGCATAGGTTTGTTTTCTGCCCGTACATAGGCCTGCATTGAGCTTAAACCCCGAATTCGGGCCACATTGATCATTTCTGCCAGCAGCCGTTTGGCCATGCCTTTGCCCTGAAATTTTTCGCGGGTGACAAAGGCGACTTCGCAGCTATTCTGGCTTTCAATCAGGTAATAACGGCCGACGGCCTGAATTTCCACCACTGAGCCTTTTTGCTTAACGATACACAGCGCCAGATCTTTCGATTGATCGACGCTAACCAAAGTACAGGACTTCTCGCGACTCATCTGCGTCGGCACGGAGTTGTAGCGCATTTGCAGTGTTTCTTTGGTGTGGGAGTAGAAAAACTCCTGCAAACGCCGTTCATCCGACGGATTAAGCGGGCGTAAATCAAAGCTTTCGCCGTTAACGGTCAGCTCTTTAAAGCCCACAGGTCCCAGCTCCGGCACTTCGACCGGGGTTTGTACCTGATAATGCGGTACCCAATAATGCTTGCGCACTTCAGCTAACAGCTGATTACGGAACTTTGGATGGGCGACCCGGATCAGTTCCAGCGCCCGCTCGCGGATACTTTTGCCGCGCAGTGAGGCGACGCCAAATTCAGTGACCACATAATGCACATGGGCGCGGCTGGTGACCACGCCGGCGCCTTCCCGGATATGCGGCACGATCCGGGAAATTGAGCCGCTTTTGGCGGTAGAGGGCAGGGCAATAATAGGTTTACCACCGTTACTCATTGAGGCGCCGCGGCTAAAGTCAACCTGACCACCGACGCCACTATAAAACTGATGACCGATTGAATCTGACACCACCTGCCCGGTCAAATCGACCTCGATAGCGCTGTTAATTGACACCATCCGCTCGTTGCGGGCAATGTTGCTGGGCGAATTGACATACTCACTGGGATAGAAGCCGATATGCGGGTTTTGATGCACAAAGTCGTACAGCTGTTTGGTTCCAATACAAAAACTGGTGACGCTTTTACCGGGATGAAAGGTTTTACGCCTGTTATTGATTACGCCTTTTTTAATCAGTTCCAGTACCCCGTCGGTCATCAGTTCAGTATGCAGCCCCAGATCTTTATGATTACTCAGGTAGCGGGTGACGGCTTCGCAAATTTTACCAACGCCGAGTTGGATGGTGGCGCCATCTTCAACCAGCAGAGAAACATACTGGCCGATCCGCTCGGTGCGCGGATCCAGCTCAGTCGGTTGCACTTCCGGCAGGGCCTGCTCGGCATAAAAAAAGGCGTCGATATCCTCTTTATGGATAAAAGACTGGCCGTAAGTGATGGGCATCGCCGGATTAACCTGCGCAATCACTGTTTTTGCAGCTTTGGCAGCGGCCGCAATCACATCGACGGCGACGCCCAACGAATGATAACCGTGCTCATCGGCCGGGCTGACCATAATCAGGGCGGCATCCAGCGGTAGCACGCCGTCGGTAAACAGCGCCGGAATATCGGTCATAAAGCAGGGCGTATAATCCGCACGACCTTCGGCGACGGCCTGACGCACAGTGTTGCCACCAATAAAAAAAGTATTCACTTTAAAGCGGTGTTGGAATTCCGGTCTGGCCCATTTGTTGTCAGACAGGGTGACCAGTTGCACGATTTCGATATCGTGCAAACTTTTGGCATTGGCAATCAGATCATCAATCAGCAGCGTTGGCACTGCGGCATGGGAACCGATAAAAATCCGGTTACCGGATTTTAGTAACTGTTGCCAGTTCAGATTGGAGACAGGGCTTGGCATAGCGGCTCCGGCTATTGAACATTCTTTGACACTCTAATCCAGAAGCCGGAGCGGGGAAAGCCCCGACTTTGGTCGGAGCGCCCTGGAAAATACCGTCAACACCGAAATGTTGACGGCAAAGGGCAAGATAAAACTTACAGTGTCCAGCGCAGGCCGATCATCGCCACCAGTGGGTCGATGGCGACATCGACGCTTTGCACCGTGTTGCCATTCACCCGGACATGCGCCTTGGTGTCGATATCGATTTTGCTGATCATCAGGTGGACACCCAGGTTATCAGCCAGTTTGATATTGACGCCGGCTTGCGCCGCCAGGCCCCAGGAGTTTTTCAGTTTAATACTAACCGGGTCATTAGCACCGGCTGCACCCAGTGCGACTAGCGTCGTTTTCAGTTCCTGGTCGGCTTCGGTATTAAAGAAGTTGGTATAGTTTACGCCCAGCCCCAGAAATGGCTGAAAATTGCTATTGCCGACATCAAAATAGTATTGGCCTAATAGCGTCGGGGGTAAATGTTTGGTTTTACCAATTTTCAGGCCGTCGATAGCGCCATCGCCACTGATTTTATGGCTAAAAGGCGTGGCCGCAATTAACTGTACACCCCAATTTTGCGTTAGCTTGTAGTCGAAAGTCAGGCCGAGCTGCGTATTGCTATTGACCTTAACGCCGGTCGAGCCGGCGGGTAAACCGGCAACGGTCTCTACCACGTTCAGGTTGCCGCTACTGTCGTCTGGCATCACGCTAATGGCACCAACGTTGACCGAAAATTCAGCCATGGCCGGTGCAGCCAATAAACCTAAACCCAGAGTAACTGCAGATAACATGGTTTTCATTTGATTCTCCCATTGAGTAGTTGCCGCCATTTTGCGCGTTGCAGCGACATTTACTTTGGGCTGGATCAAAAAAGCCCGCTCAGTTGCGGGCCTTTTGTCAGAAGTATTGTTCTATATCAACAAAGTGGTGTTACTGCATTTGCTCGCGCCGCGACTCAAACCTGGCTGAACGTTCCGAGACTGAGCGCTGTGCCTGGGCAGGGCGCTGCTCGGCTGCAGGTCTTGATACGGTCTGCGCCCGTTGTTCAGCCTGAGGGCGTTGGTATTGAACCCGTTGCGGCTCTGGCTGTGGCCGGCTGACGGGTTGTACCCGCTGCTCAGGTTGTTGACGCTGATACTGTACCCGCTGCTCAGGTTGCTGGCGCTGATACTGCACGCGTTGCGTCTCTGGCTGTGGCCGGCTGACAGGTTGTACCCGCTGCTCAGGTTGCTGGCGCTGATACTGCACACGCTCGGTTTCACGTTGTGGCCGGCTAATTGGCTGCACCCGTTGCTCTGATTGCTGGCGCTGATACTGTACGCGCTGGGTTTCCGGTTGCGGCCGGCTGACCGGCTGCACCTGTTGCTCAGGGCGTTGCCGCTGATACTGTACCCGCTCGGTTTCGCGTTGTGGCCGCTGCGGCCGTTGTGCTGTCTCCGCTGGCTGGATCGGCTGGATCCGTTGCTCGTTTTCTGCCCACTGCTCAGCTATCCGGCCGCGTGGTGCCGGTTCAGGCCGGTTGCTTTGTTCAAACCGCTGCTGATCGCGCTGTGGACGCTGTTCTGCGTTACGTTCAGTATATTGCTGCTGGCGGTTCGATGGCCGCAAATTGCTGTCTCTGGGAATAAAGCGATCTGACTGTGGCCGCTGTGCTTGTTGCCGCTCTGCCCGCCACTGTTCGCCGCTTCTTTGGTTATAGCGGTCATCATAGTTACGTGGCCGGTCAGGACGATGCTGATAGTCGGGTTTATCCCGCAGATAGCTGTGCCGGTAGTGCACACCGCGCCGGTGGTATTGGTCATGACTCCAGCGTGGTGCATCATGGAAGTGATGGCGTCTTGGATAATAACGCGGCGGTTTGTGATAGTAATGGTGATGTACTATGACATGATGGCGATGCCAGTCGAAGATACTGAAATAAAAAGACGGACGGATCCGGAAACCCGAGCTCCAGTAAAAACTGACCTGACTGCGATAGCCATGGGGCTCATACCAGTATACCGGTGGGTAGGCTGGCCACCACCAGTTACCATACACTACACGGGTGTCATAATAAGGTACATAAATGACTTCGCGACGGGCCGGCTCTATCACGATAACTTCGCGTTCCCGTTCGACCACCACATGCTCCATCTTATTTAGCGTACCCTGGGCATAGGCACGCTGGCGCAAGCGCTGAATACTGGCCATTAATCCTGGCTCATCGGCCAGAAAGGTTTCGCCCAGCCGTTGGGTCCAATCCAGGTCGTCATTTAATCGCTGGATTAATTGTGGAAACGCGACCAGTGCCTGCACGCTGGGATCCCAATCCTGACTCTGGGCAGCATCCACAGCATCCTCACCGGCTAAATTGGGATTTTGCTCTAACCAGCGTGCGGCCTGCACAATCTCCAATGGATAGGTTGAGGCAATTAACACATGGGTTAGCACTGAATCCGGATAGAGGGCAATCGGTGCCAGCATCTGGTCCAGCTCGGCCTCGGTATTGCTGCTGGTACGGCTTTGCGCCTGGCTGGCGCACGCCGTCAGTAACAGTAGCAGCGCCGCCAGCAGTAATTGCGAAATCTGACGTTGTATCGACATAGCGTACTCCTTACTACTGGCGGGATCTGGTGGTTTCCAGCTGCCCGCAGCGGTGTGGACATTAAGTATACAACTTATAGGCTGGTGGGGCTGAATCGCAGCTGAACTTTACCGGATCTTTACACGCGCTACCAGTGTCCGGCTTACTCGAGATAGCGGGCGCGCTTTTGCGCTTTAACCTGGGTTAAATCCACCAGCACCAGGCCATCAATACAATCGGCAAAATCCGGATCGGTACCAAAGGCCAGAAACTTTACACCACCCGGCTCGCACAGTTCGCTGTACTGTTTATAGAGGGTGGGTATACTCACGCCCATATTGGCCAGTAAATGTTTAAGCTGCACAAAGTCTGCCGCATAATCCTGACCGGTAAAATGTTGCTGCAGCTGTTGTAACATCGGCTGCGGCAGTTGATAGGGTTGATTGGACACCGCCCGTTGTTGCTCATCCTGAAAATACAGCGAGTAAAAATAAACCATCAGATCCCGCGCTGCCTGTGGGTAGCTATTCGATAAACTGACGCCGCCAAACAGATACCTGATATCCGGCGATTGTTTTAAGTAGGCACCGATACCAACCCAGAGATAGTCGAGGCTACGTTTGCCCCAGTAACGGGGTTGTACAAAGCTGCGGCCAAGTTCCAGCCCCTGTGCCAGATAAGGCTGCATTTGGCTGCTGAACTGAAACAACGAAGCGGTATAAAGTCCGGTCTGTCCATGTTCGGCGATGACCTTGGCAGTCTTAGCAAAGCGATAAGCCCCGACGATCTCCAGATCATCTTTATCCCATAAAATCAGATGCTCATAGTGACTATCAAAGCGGTCGATATCCCGGCGCAGGCCGCTGCCCTCGCCAACGGCACGAAAAGCCAGTTCCCGCAGCCGGCCAATTTCGCGCATGATGGGCGAACTTTGCTGATGCTGATAAAGGTATATTTTTTTGCTATCACTGGTGTCGCCCAACAGCTGACACTGTTCTATCGCTCTTTTTAATACTGCGCGCTCCTCCGGATGTGCAACGGCACTCTGGGTTTTAAACAGGGGGCTTTTGTCCTTTGCCAGCCGGTACAGATGCTTTTTGAATAGCTTGACCTTGGCCGGTAGCTCCAGCTGTAAACCATTGAAGCTTTCAAACGGAATTAATTCACCAATCCGCATCCCAATCGACTTGCGCCGCTGTTTAAACATTTCCTTGACCAGCAATGCGGTTGCCAGCGGCTTGTAAACTAATGACGCGCTATAAAACAAAGCAGAATTGCGACCATCGATATAGATCGGTAACACCGGTGCTTTATTCTGCGTCGCAAAACGTAAAAAGCCGCTATGCCATTTGCCATCGCGGATACCGTTTGGTTTCAGACGGGAAACTTCGCCGGCCGGAAATAAGATCAGCGCACCTTCCGCCGCCAGATGGGCACCGATAGCGTCTAAGCGTCGCCGCTCAGTGCCGCCACTCATATTATTAACCGGCAGCAGCAGTGAATGCAGTGGCGGTAATGCCATCAGTAACTGATTGGCCAGCACTTTCACGTCGGGCCGGATTTCGCTGACCAACTTCAACAGTGCCAGGCCATCAAGTGAGCCAATCGGATGGTTGGCGATAATCACCACCCGGCCACTGCTGGGGATCCGTTCCAGCTCGTTATCGCGTACGGCATAACTGAAGTTAAAGTAATCCAACACCTGTTCGACAAACTCTAATCCCTGCAAATGCGGGTAGCGCTCAGCAAAGCGCTGAAAATCCTGTTCATGTAACAGGTAGCTCAGCAGCGATTTCACCGGGCGATATAACCAGCTTTGCTGATCGACCTGTGGCAGTTGTTGTTGGATCATTTGTTCGACATTCAGCATGGCGTTAACTCCTGAAAACGGTTGCTGAAGACGAGCCTAAGCGCTTTGCATGACAGCTGTTTGGCAATTTTATGGTAGTTTAACGACAGCCACGCCGCGGCTGTTTTGTGCTAAGGTAAGCGCCTGCCACTACGTCGGAGTATGCCGTGACTATTGCCCTGATTATCCCTGACCGTAAACTTGAAGATTTACAACAACGCCTGCGTGCCGCGCTGCCAGGCGTAGCAATTGAGATCTGGCCGCAGCTGGCCGATCCGGCTGCGGTGACCTTTGCAGTACTTTGGAAACAACCGGCGGGAATACTGGCACAGTTACCTAATTTAAAGGCATTACAAAGTTACGGTGCCGGGATCGACAGCATAGTAACGGATCCGGATTTACCGGCTTTACCGCTGGCTCGGGTGGTTGATCCGGCTTTAACCGAGTCAATGCTGCGTTATCTGGCGGGTATCGAAAGCTATTATCGTTTACGCCTGGACCAATTTAACCGCCAACAGCAGCAAGCGTTGTGGAAGCCGAAAAGTCCACGCACGCTACAAACACTTTGCGTACTTGGGCTGGGGGAGCTGGGAGCCGCCACTGCGCGATATTTTCAGGCTCAGGGTTATCAGGTAACTGGCTGGTCACGAACCGTAAAAGATATTCCGGGTATCCGCTGCTTTGCGGGGGCAGATGGCCTGGCGCCAGCCTTGCAACAGGCTGATCTGGTGATCTGTTTATTACCTTTAACGCCGGCAACGACACAACTACTGGATCAGCAGGTGTTAGCGCTGATGAAACCTGGCGTGATTTTAATTAACGTGGCCCGTGGCGCTATTATTGATGATCAGGCGCTGCTGGCGGCGTTAGAGTCCGGGCAGCTACAGGCCGCTTGCCTGGATGTATTCAGACAGGAGCCGTTACCCGCAACGGATCCTTACTGGCATCATCCGGCAGTGACGATAACACCACATATCTCCGCGGTGACCCGGGTCGAGTCGGTCGTGGCACAAATTGCCGAGAATTATCGCCGGGCGGAGCAGGGCCTGCCTTTACTTAACCAGGTTGACCTGCAACAGGGATACTAACTGTTTAAAATTACAGCGTTGCCAGAGGGTTACGAACTGATTACACTATTTTTCGTCGCAGGTAGTTGACCGCTTATCTCATGGTAACCGGCAGCTGTGACAAATAATAACAAGAATAGTGTTGAGGTTGGTTTATGAGTAAAGCGTCCAATCGTGGTTTTGGCTTTACCACACTTGCTGTAGCAGTGCTGTTGTTGGCGTTGTCAGCATTTCTGACCCGGGCAGAGGCATTTTGCTGGGTATGCTAAAAACTAAGGGCCGCAGTTGCGGCCCTTAGTTTTTTATCGCTTAGTATGGCGTTCGCGATTTTCGCGTTTTTGTTCCGCATTCTTCTGCAGTAAAACATAGGTCGCGCTATAACCGCCGTGTTGCCGCTGTGCGGTATGTGCCGCCAGCACCACGCTAAACGCCGGTAACCACTTGAACACATAGCTGCGTAAAATAGCCGGGTGCGGCTTGCTGTCGCGGCCCATACCATGTTGGATCAACAGCGTTCGCACGCCGCGTTGATGACAGTCGGTGATAAATTGTTGCAGTGCGCTGCGTGCTTCAACCAGGGTTTTACCCAGTAAATTCAGCGTAGCGTCTAACTGATACTTGCCCAAGCGCAGATTGCGGTATACACCCTGTTGTACGCCATCTTTGCAATAGGCAAACACATCGTCGGGTTTCACCAACTCGACGTACTCCATACTCAGATAATGCGGATCGTACTCCATTTCCTGTTCAGCGGCTTTACGTCTGGCTTGTTGTGCAAGGGTAGGACTGAACTCACCGCTGGCTTGCAGCACAGCATCCTGAGATATTGGCTTTACATCAGCCATTTCAGAAAGAAACAGCTCGAGATCATCTTCCTGCATAGCGGTCTCCGCAACTTAAGCTGGTCTGGTTAGCTCTACGTTATGCAGAGCTAACTGGCTCAGACCTGAAGACCGCCAAGTATAACGGGAGTCAGGGTGGGACAAAAGTGCCTTATTCAGCTTGTGGTTTCAGGGCGGCCGGAGCTACGTCTGTGTTAGCGGCTTTTTTCCGGGCGGCAGCAAAGCGCAGCAAGTAGTAGGCATTAATCAGCAATACCAACAGGTTTGAGATCACACCTTGTGGAATGGCGATATGGCTATAGTAAACAAATAACAGGCTGCAACCTATTAATGTAGCTAATCTAAGCCAGAACACATCTTTAATAAAAAACGCGCCGATACAGATCGTCAGGCCAACCCAGCTGATAATGTCGTAAATCAAGTTTTCCATCTGCAGGCTCCATATTGCGGCAGGTTAATTGCGCGCATTATGAGCAGTGTGGAGTTTTTACTCAACTGAGGAATATTGTAAGTTTCAGATTAGATAAATTAATGGATGTAACCCTGCTGTCATAATGCTGACAGCAGGGGGAGGGGGAGGTTATTGACGTAAATCAACGCTGCTATTGGCGATAGCACGGGTCATAATCAGCCAGGCTTCCAGGTTTTGCCGTAGTGCCGTTGGATCAATTTTATCCAGCGTATCATTGGGTGTATGGTGATAATCAAAGTAATCGGTACCGTCCTGCATCAGTGTTGCTACCGGTACGCCCTGTGCTTTTAAAATTGAGACATCCGGGCCACCCGAGGCCGTATTCGGGCCCATGCTGATCCCAAGTGGCGCCAGTTTTTGCTGCACCTGGCGGGCAAAATTCAGTGCCTGTTCGCCCATACCGGTATCAAAACGCCAGATCCGGCCAGCGCCAAAGTCAGACTCTGAGGCAAACACATGCTTGTGTAATTCCTGATGATGGCGGGCGGCATAAGCACGGGCGCCAATCAACCCGCCTTCTTCGTTACCAAAGAGCACCACCCGAATAGTGCGTTCGGGCTTTTCCTGCTTTAATAGCGCCGCTGCGGCCATCACGATACCAACACCAGCACCATCGTCCAGCGCCCCTGTACCTTCGTCCCAGGAATCCAGGTGAGCACTAATCAGCACAATTTCATCTGGTCTTTTACTACCAGTGATTTCGGCAATGACGTTATGACTGGTGACTTTACCCGGCAGATTGTTATTCATCTGCAGATTCAGGCTGACTTCCGGGTTGCGGCTGAGGATCTTACTTAATTGCTGCGCGTCAGGTACCGAGATGGCGGCGGCAGGGATCCTTGGTACGCCCTCCTCGTAACGCATTTGGCCGGTATGGGCAAAGCGGTTATTGCTGCTGCCAACCGAGCGGATTAACAGGGCTTTCGCGCCCAGTTTCGCGGCTTCAACCGCACCCCGGGCGCGGCCACCGACCACCTGACCGTAAAAACCACCACGAATATCTTTTTCCAGCGCATGGTTAATAAAGACGATGCGATCTTTGACTTGAGCCGGGTCGGCTGCGATTAGCTCATCCAGCGTATTAAACATCACCACCTGAGCTGCGATACCATCAAAAGGCGTGCCGACTGAGCCACCCAGAGCGGTGAGGACCAGAGCCTGATTAAAAGGCGCGCCCACCCGCAGACTGGCAGCGCCGCGCTCCCAATGCAGCATATCAAAGGGCTCGCGCCAGACTTTATCAAAGCCTAACTGTTTAAAGTGTTGTTCCGCCCAGACCACCGAGCGCAAATCGGCTTCGCTGCCGGCTAGTCGCGGACCCACTTCCACCGTTAACGACTCGACCAGGTTATACGCCAGATCTTTATCCAGTGCTAAAGGGGCTGCCTGCACATTCAGGCTAAAAGCTGCTATGATAGTTGAGAACCACAGTTTCATTGTTATTGTTTGCCTTGTGATAATGGTTGTCAGGCAAATTTAACAGCTTTAACGGATTAAACCCAGCTTACGCGGCTAAACCCCATTTTAGCCCGATTAACGGATACAGGAGCTGCCATAGGGATGCAAGGGCTAGAACAAGGAACCATACCAACAGGCCTGACGGCGCTGGTGGTCGATGACACCTTAGCGAGCAGACATTATTTAAAGCAAATTTTACAGTCGCTTGGTGTGTCAGTTGTACATGAGGCCGCAGATGGCGCCAGTGCTGAAGCATTGTTTTTGCAGCAGCACCCGCAACTGGTATTTTTGGATATTCAGCTGCCAGACATCAACGGTAAGGTACTCTTACAACGTTTCCGGCGTGTCGATCAGCAATCGCACATTTTTATGGTATCCGCTTACTCAAGTGTCGATAACCTGAAAGCTGCGGTGGCCGGTGGTGCCAAGGCCTTTGTCGTAAAGCCATTTTCGGCAGAACGAATTTATAGTCTGGTGCAACCTTTGCTCTGATTATTGGTCAGAGTCTGGTCTGAAGCGCTAAGCACTTTGATTTTCAGATTTAACCAGTCAGGTAATGGTAACGACAAATGAATTTAGAGGATATGCTGAAAAATTCAGCGCAAGCTGTGAAGTTGCTAAAGGCAGTTTCGAATGAGCGGCGGCTGATTATTTTATGTCACCTGTTAGAAGGTGAAATGTCGGTAGGTGAGATTAACGAAAAGCTGGATTTAAGTCAGTCAGCCCTTTCGCAGCATTTGGCACTGTTACGAAAGCATAAACTGGTGAAAACCCGCAAAGAAGCACAAACCGTATTTTACCGCCTCAATAGCGCCGAGGCCGAGGCCTTGATTGCGTTGATGCACAAATTGTATTGTTCAGAATAAAGGTTGCTGCGGCAGCCTTTATTTTTGGGCGCTATCCACGCTTAGACGCCGCATGGGTACGATGCTGACTTTCTAAACAAAATAGCGCAAAACAAAAAAGCCAGCGGAAGCTGGCTTTTTTGTCGAACTCTGACAGTTAAGCGGCTTTTAACGCTTTAACATGTGCATTTAAGCGAGCTTTATGACGAGCTGCTTTGTTCTTATGGATCAGACCTTTGGCCGCCATGCGGTCAATTACCGGAACCATTTTGTTGAATGCTTCCTGAGAAGCAACTGCGTCAGCAGTTAACACCGCTGCGTAGGTTTTCTTGATGAAAGTACGCATCATAGAACGTTGACTGGCGTTTTGCTGACGACGTTTTTCTGATTGAATTGCGCGCTTCTTAGCAGACTTAATGTTAGCCAAGGTAACACTCCTAAAAACTAAACCGGACTCTTTAAAGGCCGCATAATATGCCTATTTACTGTGCCATTGTCAAATGCTTTCCGCGAAAAGGCCAGCAATTTAATTGGGATTACCGCTGGTAATTGGCGCCCCGAACAGGTGAAAATAGCGACGCATTATACACAGGAGTTTCAGGTGTCGGGAAAATTATTAAAGTCAGGGCTGATTGTGAGTTTTATGACCCTGATTTCACGAGTGTTGGGGCTGGTCCGCGATGTGGTTGTAGCCAACTTTGTCGGCGCCGGTGCGGCGGCCGACGTGTTCTTTTTTGCTAACCGCATTCCAAATTTCTTACGCCGTTTATTTGCCGAAGGCGCTTTCTCGCAGGCCTTTGTGCCGGTATTAAGTGAGGTGAAAGCCCAGCATGGCGATGATGCGGTGCGTGAGTTGGTGGCAAAAGTCGCCGGCACACTCGGCGTGATTGTCACACTGGTAACCCTATTTGGTGTTATTGCCTCACCGCTATTAGCCTTGCTGTTTGGTATGGGCTGGTTTATCGAATGGCTTAACGATGGCCCGGATGCGCATAAGTTTGAGCTGGCCTCGTTAATGCTGAAAATCACTTTTCCGTACTTGTGGTTTATCACCCTGGTTGCCTTGTCGGGCGCCATTCTAAATACCTATAACCGCTTTGCGGTGGCGGCCTTTACGCCGGTATTTTTAAATATTGCCATTATCGGCAGTGCGCTCTATCTGGCACCGACGCTGGATGAGCCGGCGCTGGCCCTGGCCTGGGGTGTGTTTATTGGTGGCGTGGTGCAGCTGTTGTTTCAACTGCCGTTTCTGGCCAAAGCCGGTTTGCTGGTGATGCCAAAATGGGGTTGGCGCGATCCGGGCGTGACGAAAATCCGCACCCTTATGTTGCCGGCACTTTTCGGGGTGTCAGTCAGTCAGATCAACCTGCTGTTGGATACCGTGATCGCGTCGTTTTTATTAACCGGTGCGGTCAGCTGGCTGTACTACTCAGATCGCTTAATTGAATTTCCACTGGGTTTATTCGGTATTGCAATTGCCACTGTTATTTTGCCGAACCTGTCACGCCATCATGCCACTGCCAATGCGGAGCGTTTTTCGCATACGCTGGATTGGGCGATCCGTTTTGTGGTGATGTTTGGTTTGCCGGCGATGCTGGCGCTGATGGTACTGGGCCAGCCCATTATTAGTGTGCTCTTTATGCGCGGCGAATTTACCCAGCAAGATGTACTGATGGTGTCTTACAGTCTGGTGGCCTATAGCTGTGGTTTGCTGAGCTATATGCTGATCAAGGTATTGGCGCCCGGGTATTATGCGCGGCAGGATATTAAAACCCCGGTAAAAATTGGCATTATTGCCATGGTCGCTAATATGGTGTTTAACCTGATGCTGGCACCGTTTTTAAGTTATGTTGGCTTGGCGCTGGCGACCGCCATGTCGGCCAGTTTAAATGCGTTTTTACTGTATCGGGGTTTAAAGCTGGCCGGAATTTATCAGCTTAGCCGGCAGAACTGTTGGTTTTTGGCCAAGTTTAGCCTGGCCGCGATCTTAATGGCGGCAACCTTGTGGTGGTTAAGTCCAGAATTGAATGACTGGATTGCCCGGCCACTGGCAGCACAAATTCTGTTGTTAAGTAGCCTTTGTGTCGGCGCGGTGCTGTTGTACTTCGCCTTGCTGTTGCTTTTCGGGGTACGTTTGGCTGATTTTAAAGCGAAATCTGTTGCTGAAAGCCGTCACTAATCCGGTTATAATCCGGCGTTTACAGGCACCAGAGGCATTATTGCAGGCATGGAGTTAATCCGCGGTATCCATAATATTCTGCCGCAGCATCAAGGCTGTGTACTGACTATTGGCAATTTTGATGGTGTGCATCTGGGGCATCAGGCGGTGCTGGCAAAGGTGCAGCAGTTAGCGCAGTCACTTCAGCTGCCATCCTGCGTTCTGGTATTTGAGCCGCAGCCGCTGGAGCTGTTTGCCGGTAATGCCGCGCCAGCGCGTTTAAGCCGCTTTCGCGAAAAATATCAGGCGCTGGCCGCCGTCGGGATTGACCGCATGCTGTGTGTGAATTTTAATCGCAGCTTTGCCGCTCAGGATCCGCAGCAGTTTATCAAAACCCTGTTGCTGGATAAGCTGGGCGTGCGGCATCTGATTGTCGGCGATGATTTTCATTTTGGCAAAAACCGCAGTGGTAATTATGCCTTACTGGCCCAGGCCGCGGCGCAATATGGCTTTGGTTTAAACAGTACCTCCAGTTTAAAACTGGGCGAGCAGCGGGTCAGCAGCACTTTGATTCGCGAAGCGCTGCAACAAGACCAACTGGACAAAGCCGCCGCCATGCTGGGGCGCCCTTTTACACTAAGCGGCCGGGTGCGCCATGGCCGTAAGCTGGGGCGGGATCTGGGTTTTCCGACTGCCAATGTCTGGCTTTACCGGCGTAAGCTACCGGTGTCGGGCGTGTACGCTATTACAGCGCATACTTGTTATGGTGTTTTTAACGGTGTCGCCAATATTGGCAACCGACCGACAGTGCAGGGCAGTCGTGAGCAGTTAGAAGCCCATTTATTTGATTTTAATCAGGATTTATATGGCAGCCAGATCCGGGTAGAGCTACGGCATAAACTTCGAGCCGAGCAACGTTTTGCCAGTCTGGATGCATTGCAACAACAAATTGCCGCCGATGTTGCGGCAGCACAACAGTATTTTAGTGAGGCCGCGTCCGCGCAGGCCCCGACAACCTAACGGAACCGAAACGGATGAGCGATTACAAGCATACCCTTAACTTACCGGAAACGGCCTTTGCCATGCGCGGTAATCTGGCGCAGCGGGAACCGCAAATGCTGGCCAAGTGGACGCAGGATGATCTCTATGGTCAGATCCGCAGTGCAAAACAAGGCAAGAAAACCTTTATCCTGCACGATGGCCCGCCCTATGCCAATGGCAATATCCATATCGGTCATGCCGTTAACAAAATTCTGAAAGATATTATTGTTAAAGCCAAAACCCTGTCTGATTTTGATGCGCCCTATGTCCCGGGCTGGGATTGCCATGGCCTGCCGATTGAGCTGGTGGTGGAGAAAAAATATGGCAAGCCGGGTACCAAGCTGACACCGGCGGAGTTTCGTGACAAATGCCGCGAGTATGCGTTAACGCAAATTGATGCGCAGCGTACTGATTTTATCCGTTTAGGTGTATTAGGCGATTGGTATAAGCCGTATCGCACTATGGATTATGCTACCGAAGCCAATATTATCCGCAGCTTGGGTAAAATTATCGGTAATGGCCACTTGCAACAGGGTTTTAAGCCGGTGCACTGGTGTACCGACTGTGGTTCGGCCTTGGCCGAAGCCGAGGTGGAATATCAGGACAAGGTCTCCCCTGCGATTGATGTGCGCTTTAAGGTGTTGGATGACAGCGTCGCTGCTAAGTTTGATCATCCGGCTGGTCATGCCGGGCAGGGCCCGATTTCGGTGGTGATCTGGACCACTACTCCCTGGACTATTCCGGCGAACCGCGCTGTGGCATTTAACGCTGATTTACAGTATTCACTGGTGCAGGTTGAGCAAGGTCCAAATGGCGCAGAGCGCTTAATTCTGGCCACCGATCTGGTTAAAGACGTGATGGCGCGCGCCAATATTGAGCATTACCATGCGCTGGGTTTCTGTCAGGGCGCAGCACTGGATTTAGTGCAGCTGCAGCATCCGCTGTATGACTTTAGCGTGCCGGTGGTGTTAGGCGAACACGTTACCACGGATTCGGGTACCGGCTGTGTACATACGGCACCGGGCCATGGTCAGGAAGACTTTGTAGTTGGTCAGAAATATGGTCTGGAAGTCGCTAACCCGGTGGGTGCCAACGGTGTCTATCTGCCGGATACGCCGCTCTTTGCCGGGCAACATGTGTTTAAAGCCAATGAAACGGTAGTTGAAGCGCTGAAAGCGGCCGGTGCCTTATTGGTACATAAAGCCTATAAGCACAGTTATCCGCATTGCTGGCGCCATAAAACGCCGATTATCTTCCGTGCTACGCCGCAGTGGTTTATCAGCATGGAGCAACAAGGCCTGCGCCAGACATCATTAGCAGAAATTGAGCAAACCCGCTGGATCCCGGATTGGGGTCAGCAGCGGATTGAAAATATGGTCGCCGGCCGGCCGGACTGGTGTATTTCACGTCAGCGTACCTGGGGCGTACCGATTGCGCTCTTTGTGCGCAAAGACAACAGCGCCTTGCATCCACGTACGGCCGAACTGATTGAGCAGGTGGCGCAGAAAGTTGAGCAGGCGGGTATTCAGGCCTGGTTTGATCTGGATGCTGCTGAGCTGTTGGGCGCGGATGCTGCCGATTACGTTAAGGTTACCGATACCCTGGATGTCTGGTTTGACTCTGGCGTGACCCATGCTGCAGTCGTAGATGCGCGGCCGGAATTTCATGGTGCCGAAATTGACCTGTATTTAGAAGGTTCGGATCAGCACCGTGGCTGGTTTATGTCGTCACTGATGACAGGCGTCAGTATTAAAGGCAAGGCGCCGTATAAACAGGTACTGACACATGGCTTTACCGTCGACGGTGAAGGCCGCAAGATGTCGAAATCACTGGGTAATGTGGTGTCACCGCAGGATGTGATGAACAAACTGGGTGCCGATATTCTGCGCTTATGGGTGGCGACCACGGACTACACCTCGGAGATGACGGTATCGGATGAAATTCTGAACCGAGCTGCAGATAAATACCGTCGTATTAGGAATACCGCGCGCTTCCTGCTGGCCAACCTGAATGGTTTTAACCCGAAAACCGATACACTGCCATTTAATGAACTGGTGGAGCTGGATCTGTGGGTCGTAAACCGGGCGGCGAAGTTACAACAAGAAATTATCGATGCGTACGATAATTATCAGTTCCATCAGGTAAGTCAGAAACTGATGAATTTCTGTACCGTAGAGCTTGGCAGTTTCTATCTGGATGTGATTAAAGATCGCCAGTATACGGCGCACACCGAGTCCAAAGCCCGCCGCTCCTGCCAGACTGCGCTGTATCATATCGCCCAGGCGATGGTACGCTGGATGGCACCGATAATGAGCTTTACCGCGCAGGAAATCTGGGAAGCCTTACCAGGCCAGAGCACGCCTTATGTGTTTACCGATGTCTGGTATCCGGGTTTTGCCAATTTACCGGCTGGCAAATTCAGTGACACCTTCTGGCAACAGCTGTTAGAAGTTCGCGATGAAGTCAACAAGGTGCTGGAAGCAGCGCGCCGCGAAGAAAAACTCGGCGCCTCTTTACAGGCCGAAGTGACCTTGTTCGCCGGTGCTGAACTGGCGCAAGCGCTGTCACAGCTGGGCGACGAGCTGCGTTTTGTGCTGATTACGTCAACCGCTAAGGTGAGTGCGGAGCAACCGGCTGCCGCTGCGGTGGCCACCGCCATTAAAGGCTTAAGTGTGCTGGTGGAAGCCTCTACCGCCGCCAAGTGCGAGCGCTGCTGGCACCACCGTCACGATGTCGGCGCCGATGCCGCCCATCCGGGCATTTGTTTACGTTGCGTCAGTAACGTAGAAGGTAGCGGTGAACAGCGGGAATTTGCCTGATGCAGTTGTTTAATAATACCGCCTGGCGCTGGTGGTGGCTGATCCTGCTGTTAATCGGTCTGGATCAGCTGACCAAGCAGCTGGTACATCAGAATATGGCCCTGTACGATTCGATTGAATTACTGCCATTTTTTAATCTGACCTATGTGCGTAACTATGGCGCGGCCTTTTCGTTCTTAAGTGACGCCGGTGGCTGGCAGCGCTGGTTCTTTACTGTTCTGGCGGTGGTGATCAGCACTGTGATTGCGGTCTGGATGAGCCGGTTACCACGGCAGCAGATTAAGCTGGGGTTGGCATTAAGCCTGGTGTTTGCCGGCGCTATCGGTAATTTAATTGATCGCAGTATCTATGGTTACGTAATAGACTTTTTCCATCTGTATTACCAGACCTGGCATTATCCGGCCTTTAATATTGCCGATTCGGCGATCTGTATTGGCGCCGCCCTGATTATCTGGGACAGTTTTAGCAGTGATTCTGAGGCAAAAAAATGAGCGAAATTCAGGCCAAAAGTACGGTAATCTTCCACTTTGATATCACGCTGGCCGATGGCAGTGCCGCCGAGAGTACCCGGGTGCACAACAAGCCGGCAAAATTACAGATGGGCGATGGCAGCTTATCACCGGCATTTGAAGCCCAGTTATTAGGCATGACGGCCGGAGAGAAAAAAAGCTTTACCCTGGCCCCACAAGACGCCTATGGTATGCCGAACCCGGATAATATTTATTACGTTGACCGCAGTAAATTCTCGGCTGATGCGCCGGCTAAAGTTGGTGCCATTATTGGCTTTGCGATGCCGGATGGCTCGGAATTGCCGGGCTTAGTGCGGGACGTGGTAGGCGATTCGGTCACCGTTGATTTTAATCATCCGCTGGCGGGTCAGACTCTGACCTTCAATGTCGAAATTGTGCAGGTAAGCTAAAGATGGATATTTTACTCGCTAACCCGCGGGGCTTTTGTGCCGGTGTTGACCGGGCGATCAGTATCGTAGAGCGGGCGCTGGAGCTGTTTCCGCATCCAATCTATGTGCGGCATGAAGTGGTGCACAATAAATTTGTGGTCGATGGTTTACGCCGACGCGGCGCGGTGTTTGTGGATGAACTGGACGAAGTGCCGGATAGCCATATCGTGATTTTCAGCGCCCACGGTGTGTCGCAGGCGGTGCGTGAAAATGCACGGCAGCGCGGCTTAAAGGTGTTTGATGCCACCTGTCCACTGGTAACTAAGGTACATATGGAAGTCACCCGCGCGAGCCGCAAAGGTACCGAATGTATCCTGATTGGTCATGCTGGTCACCCTGAGGTAGAAGGCACCATGGGCCAGTATGATAATGCTGCAGGTGGTATCTATCTGGTGGAGTCGGTCGAGGATGTCGAAAAACTGCAGGTTAAAAATCCGGCACAGCTGTGCTACAGCAGTCAGACTACCTTGTCGGTAGACGACACCGCTGATGTGATTGATGCGCTGCGCGCTCGTTTTCCGGATATTGAAGGGCCGCGCAAAGATGATATTTGCTATGCCACCCAGAATCGCCAGGATGCGGTGCGCGAGTTGGCCGCCAAGGCTGAACTGATGCTGGTGGTCGGTGCCAAAAACAGCAGTAACTCCAACCGCTTACGCGAGCTGGCGGAGAAGCTTGGTTGCAAAGCCTATTTAATTGATACCGCCAATGATATTCAGCAAAGCTGGCTCGATGGTATCAGCCGGGTTGCCGTGACCGCCGGTGCTTCTGCACCGGAAATTCTGGTGCAGGATGTGATTAGCCAGCTGAAAATGTGGGGCGGTAAAACGGTGACCGAAACGACCGGCCGCGAAGAGAATGTAGTGTTCGCCATTCCGGCAGAGCTAAGATAACGTCTTCAGACAGGGAGGTCAGCTGATGTTAAACCAGCCAACTCAGGTTAACAGACGCCTCCCTGATTTTCGTAGCCCGGTGCAGTTATTACGGGTGATTGTGTTCACTCAAGGCCTGGCGTTATTGTTAGCCTTCGCGCCATTTTCTATCGACTCTTCGCCTTGGTATCGCCTGGGTTTTATCAGTCTGTTTTTACAGTGGATCGCTTTAATTAGTTGTCTGACATTTAGCTGGTTCACGCCACTGTTAAGCCGGGCGAGTTTTTGGCAGTTGGCGCTGTTGATCCAGGGGATTCTGCTGACTATTACCGCCGGCTGCACGATAATTAGTTTTTGGTATTTTCAGCAATTAGCCCCTACTCTTGAATTACCCGCGTTACTCATTAATAACCTGCTGATTTGTTTTGTGGTGGCCTTACTGGTGATCCAGCTACTGATCATGTCGGATGAACAAAGCAAAAGTATCACCGCGCAAAGCCGGGCTGAACTGATAGCACTGCAGGCCAGGATCCGGCCCCACTTTTTATTTAACACCTTAAATTCTACTGCTGAGCTGGTACACCAGAATGCCGCTGCTGCAGAGCAGGCATTGCTGGATTTAGCGGCATTATTTCGTGCGGCGATGCAAACAGCGGAAACCATCTCTTTGACAGAAGAGTTGGCGCTCTGCCGGCGTTATTTATCGTTAGAGCAATGGCGGTTAGGCGAGCGATTAAAGGTGAATTGGCAGCTGCCAGAGCCAATGCCTGAGTTACAGTTGCCGGCCTTAACCTTGCAACCCCTGCTGGAGAATGCGGTGCTACACGGCATTGAGCCGGCAGCTGCGGGTGGTGAGATCCTGATTAAGATGACGCAGACGGCCCAACAGTTGCAAATCGTCATAACAAACCCTTATCCGCTGCAGGGTAGTCGTCAGCCACACAATGGTATGGCGCTGCAGAATATTCAACAGCGATTGGCCTATGTATTTGCCGAGCAAGCACAAATGGTGATCAAAGACCAAAATCAGCAGTTTAGTGTTACCTTGGTATTGCCGCTGGTCTGGGAACAAAGATGATGAATATTTTAATCGTTGATGATGAGCCGCTGGCCCGCAGCCGGTTGCGGCGCTTACTCGCCGAATGCGCAGTTAATGCAGTGGTAACGGAAGCAGCATCAGCAGAGCAGGCCAGGCAGCTGGCAGCTAGCTTGCAACCGGATCTGGTGCTACTCGACATCTCGATGCCCGGTGAAAGTGGTTTGCAATTGGCAGAGGCCTTTGCCAGTAGCGCGTTGCCACCGGCGTTGATTTTTGTTACCGCTTATCCTGAACATGCCCTGGCGGCGTTTAATGTGCACCCGGTTGATTATTTACTTAAGCCGATAAGCCTAAGCCAGTTGCAACGTAGCTTGCAGCGTGCGGGGCAACTAAACCGTTTGCAGAAAAACCCGCCAGATTTGCCGCAGGTAAGTTATCAGCAAGCTGGGCTACCCAAGTCCGTGCCTTTGGCTGAGGTACGTTTTTTTGCTGCTGAAGACAAATACGTGCGCATGCAGCTAGCTGAACAGCATATCTTACTGGATAAAAGCTTAAATCAGCTGGAAGAAGCCTATCCACAGTTACTGCGTATTCACCGCAAAACGCTGATTAATCCGCAATACTTAACAGCGATCCGCCAACCCGCAACGGGCCCTGCAATGGCAGAGCTGGAGCAGGGCAAGCATAAATTAGCCATTAGTCGGCGGGTGCTAAGCGCCGTTAAGCATTCGCTGCAATCCAAAGAGGGGATACAAAGCTAACTTTGCAACCGCTGGTCAGAAAAAAGCGCCTTTTATCGGGTACAACTCGCACTAATTTTAATAATTGATATGGTTAACTCAGAGGTCTATATGACATTTTGGAAGCTTATGCAGTACAGATCCGTTAAGCCTGTAAAGCAGTTTGGTTTTACCTTGATCGAGCTTATGGTCGTTGTGGCCGTTATTGCAATATTGGCGAGTATTGCTTTTCCGGCTTACCAAGATTCTGTTCGTAAATCCAGACGGACTGAGGCCCGGGATTTATTATTAAGTGCGGCACAGTCTCTTGAACGACAGTATACGAATACTAATTCTTATGCAGGCTTAACAGTCGCAAAAAATGGTACTTACTATAACTTAACGGTATCTCCCGTAGCTCCAACTACTTCTTTTACCCTTAAAGCTACAGCGAAAGGTGATCAGGCTAAAGATACAGCTTGTAGTGAAATGACTTTTACTAATGTTGGTGTTAAAGCACCAGCGGCTTGCTGGTAAGGCTTAAAATGAGACGTATTAAAGGTTTTACGTTGGTTGAGATGATGGTCACTATTGCCGTGTTAGCTATTATTATCGGCATTGCCACTCCATCATTTGTTGACATGATGCGGAAAAATACTTTGCGAAGTCAGGCAAATGAGCTTTTAGGTTTAATGCACTATGCTCGATCA
Organism: Alishewanella sp. WH16-1; assembly: GCF_001441695.1. Lineage (NCBI taxonomy): Bacteria > Pseudomonadati > Pseudomonadota > Gammaproteobacteria > Alteromonadales > Alteromonadaceae > Alishewanella > Alishewanella sp. WH16-1. The sequence continues at coordinate 114,334 of NZ_LCWL01000112.1, forward strand.
GAGGCCATAAAACGTCGGGTTAATGTAACTGTTAACCTAACGACAGGCACAGGTTGGAAAGCGGAAGTTATACAACCCGGAACGACAACGGTATTACGTACAGTGGACAAAAGTGCCACCTCAGTTTCCCTAACTGGTTCCGGGACTATTGCTGTTGTCTTTGATCTTCGGGGCAGGCGTATTAGTGCTGATAATTGTTTCCAGCTTTCTTATTCTAATAATGATCGTCAATTAACAGTGGAAACTGGTGGATCCTTAAAGGTTGCAAGTGGGACTTGTGGAGGCTAATAGTGACAGATGAACGAATATTATTAACGCCTAAGCAAGCTGGGTTTTCACTGCTTGAAGTCCTTATTGCTGTTTTAGTCATAGCTATTGGTTTACTGGGTATGGCAGCGTTACAACTCAAAACGGTTCAGAATAGTCATTCTGCTTTTCAGCGTACTTTAGCTAGTATCGTCGCGATGGATGCAGCGGAGAGATTGTGGATCAACTTGGGTGATACACCGGCTAAAACTGCTGCAACGATTCAATCTGAGTGGTTAACTAACTGGACGGGCGTATTACCTGCTGCTGCAACAGCAAGTTCAATCGAAAATGTCGGTAGCGGTAAATGGCGAATTTCGGTGCGGTGGCAGGAAAACAGAATTGCGGGTACCAATGGGGTAGAAACCTTTGTTTATGAAATGGACTTGTATCCATGACTCAGAAAACAATCCGAACCAAAAAACGGCACCTGCGAGGTGTAACCTTAGTCGAATTGCTGATAGCTCTCACGCTTGGCATAGTAGTCCTCGGTGGTGGCATTCAGATTTTTATCAGTGGTCAACAAGCTTATAACGAAGCTCAACGCTTTAACAGATTACAGAGCGATTTAAGTTTGATTAGTGACTTACTTGCCAGTGATATTCGGGCTGGAAGTATTGTAACTACTTCGCCGAATTTTACTGTCGTTGGCCCATCTGGAAATACCGTATACCGCCTTGAAGCCAATAACATTCTAGTTCGTCAAGTCGGCGCTTCGGCAGCAGAGATACTGTCGCAGGATATCGTTGCTTTTAGTACTGACTGTATCTCCGTAGGAGGAAGTAATTGCGCTACTGCGATTGGAGTGAATATACAGCTAACTATGAAAGCTTCAACAACAAATAATATTGCGGTTAATTTTCGAGTTGGTGTAAGAAATAATATCTTAACAAATAAATTCAAGAGTTAAGAGAGGTTTACAATGAAAGTCAATCAACGTGGTTCGGTTTTAATTGTCAGCCTGTTGTTGCTGTTAATTATCACCATTGTAGGTATTGCTGGCGTAGGTAATTCTATGCTCGGTGAAAAAGTTGCTGCAAATCAACGCCAGATTTCATTGGCTTTTATGGCTGCTGAAAGCGGATTAGTAAACGCGAAAAACTGGTTTGATAACCCTATCAATAGTACAAGTTGGGGAAATGAAGCTGCCACAAAATCAGGTATAAATGCTTTATTTTCAGCTTCTCAAAATGCTCAAGCCAATTGGAATATTACATCAGTAGTATTTAATAATAAAAACGCGACAATTAGGAGTTGCGGTGAAATAACTGGCTCGGGTGTTATTCGTTGTTTGATAAGTGTTTACACGCAAGGTTCTGGGGGGGGGGATCTAGCTCCGTTCGTTTTTAATAACTTGTTGAATCCAGATGAGCTTGATGTGGCAAAAAGCAATCAATTTTCAATAACTGGTAAGGAAATTGGCAGGGATAAAGACGGAAAAGCGATATATGCACCAGCTATAGCAACTAATTCACAAGCTAATAAAGAAATATTACTTAATGCAGCAATTAAAAGCGGACGAATTGATAATTACAGAGGTGGGATAGAGGTTGTTAATTATGATGGTGCTTTTGGTGATCCCAAATTAATGAATGATTTCGTCCAGTCTATTAAGAATCAATGGGCATCTTTACCGAATGCTGAGAAAGGTTTTGCACCTACAGACATGGGCACGAGGGATAAACCTAAAATTACCTATCACGAGGGTAATTTGGATATAAGTAGTAATGGGCGTACAGGTGCAGGGACTTTGGTTATTAATGGAAACTTAAGTATTACAGGAAGAAATTTTGATTATTTTGGATTAATCGTTGTTACAGGTAAAAGCTTTGTATTCAAGGGAGGCGGTAATAAGCCGATGGAGGCTTCTATTGTATTTGCATCGCCTGAACAGGACGCAAATGGAAAATGGACTTTTGGTGGTGTGAAAGCCGAGTTTGTTGTAGATTTTGATGGTGGAGCTGCGGATTTTATTTATAGTACCGACGCTTTATCGAAAGCCCATGGGTTACTCAATGACACTGCGAAGAAACTTTGGGCATTTGATGCGCAATCTGGGGCAGGCACATCAGGTAAGATGTCTGGCTGGATAGAGGATATCTCACCATAAATTTGTTTTCTTTTTGTTGATTTTTTGTCAATTTGATCTAAGGTTATTTTCCCAAGGGTAAATAACCGAGGTCATCATGACTCGCCAGAGCGGAGCAACCTTAATTGAAGTACTCATTACGCTACTCATCCTGAAGGTAGGGTTATTAGGCGTATTGGCGACACAATTACAGGCACTGCGTCTGGCTTCTGAGGCGACACAGCGTACCACTGTTGTCGCCTTATCCCGCGATATTCTGCAACAACTGCGCTTTTATCAGCAATCTGCAGCAACACATAACTATCAAGTCTCCGGGGCATTAAATGCCGTTAACTGTTCTGCGGCGGCACCTTGTCAGCATGGTAACAGCAAGCAATTTTTAATCCGGCACTGGCAACAGCAATGGTTGGCAGATCAAGGCTATGGTTTGCTGTTCCAACCTGCGTTTTGTCTAAACCAGCAACAAGGCCAGTTACAGCTTGCAGCCAGTTGGCAGGCCAGAGTGCAACCGCTATCTGTCGCCCACTCCAGCTGTCAGGCTGGTAATGGTCGGGGGCTGTTTCATCTGGGTTTACCGGAGTGAGCTATGAGACAGCATGGAGGCTTCTCACTCACGGAACTGATGATAGCAATGGTGCTGGGTTTATTGCTGTTGGGGTTGACACTAACCGCCTTTAGTTCGCTAAGTGCCTCGTCCAGTCAGAGCCGGCAACTGGCTTTTCTGCAACAAAATGGGCAGTTGGCAATCAACTTGCTATACAACGAACTGCAAAACACCGGCTTTTTTGGTGGCCAGACGCTGGCTGCGATGCAGCGTGCGGTGAGTAACCAGGCCCCACCTGCCGCTGATTGCTTTGTTGATGGCATGGATAGCGGTAGCTTTCCGCACGCCAATTTGGCTTATTTAAATGTATTTGCCGGACAAGCACTTCCAGGCCGGGTATTAAATTGCCTGAATAATCTGGCGCCGCAGACCGAATATATCCAGATTAAAAGAGCCATCGGCGCCGCCGCTACCCCGGCGACTATGCGCCATAATCGCTTTTATCTGTTCCCGGACTGGCAGCAAAGCCGCTTTGTTGATCACACTAACGTGCCCGCCACAGCAGATACACTCTATCCTTACCAGCATTTGGTGCTGTATATCCAGTTACAACGTCAGGCTGGTGAAGATGTGCCGGTATTAATGCGCAAACGGTTAATCAGAAATAGTGCCGGACATGCCAGTATAAGTACAGATTCGATGTTAGATGGGGTAGAGCGCCTACATTTTGAGTTTCTGATTGATAGTGATCTGGATGGCGTACCCGATTATCTGCTGTCTACTGCTGAAATGACGGCCTCGCATTGGTTACAGCAGGAAAGTCGTATTCTGGGTTTGAGGTTTTATGTACTGATGCGGACTTTGGCACCGGATCGACGTTATCGCAATGACCGTTTATATCAGATGGGTAAGCATAGTTTTCAGGCGCCAGGCGATCATTACCGCAGATTACTACTCAGTGGCGCAGTAAAGTTTGATCTTACGGCTGAGCCGGCAGGTTAATCTAAGCAGCAAAGATTCACAGATGATAGAAGAGGTACTGATACATTAGTTAATTTAGTTACTGAAACTACGGAGGAGCTATGAGAGAGCGAGGAATGGTTTTACTCAGTGCACTGTTGTTTTTAGTGGTTATGTTATTAGTGGTAGCCAGTAATCTGGTTTTAAGTCAGTTAAGCCTGAAATCGGCACAAACAGCCCAACAGCAATTACAATTGGAATTTCGCACACTGGAGCAGCATTTAAAGCAGCTCAATGGCCTGGCGCCAGACGAAGTCCCGGAAAGTACGCTGGCCTTACCCTCCTGTCCCGGTATTTATGCGGCTTGGTCGGATGCGACACTACAGTGCGATTTAATGTTAATCGAAACCAGTGAACAGACCAGGCAGCCGCCGGCGTTTACCCGATATAACAGTCTGTTATTACGCAAACAGCTGAAATTATCGGAGCCTGCACCATGAAAGCTTTATTATTGCTTCTGACGTTGTTCAGTCCCGTGGTTGCGGCCTGGTGCCCGTTACTGCCGAATCATCCGGTAAGAGTTACCATTAATCATGCCGAGCAAAAGCGTCAGGCTGACGCTTATATCCGTACGCTTGCTGTCGACGCTCTGCGGTTACAGCTGGTGGCTGCTGATACCGGCTATGATCTCTCGGGGCTGGATTTATCTGCAGCAGGCATCCAGGGCGCTATCCAAGCCAGACCACTAGCTGAAGATGCCAATCTGGACGGTGCAGCAGACCATTTCTGGTTAGTGACCAGCACCGGTGAGGTTTGGCGTGTGCCATGGCAGCAAAGCCAGTTTGGACAGCCGTTATTGATGGCCGATTTATCCGATGCCGGGTTGCATTTTCATACCGCAGTTACCCTGATTCGTGCCCGTTTACCGTCTCAGTTAGCTCCGATGTCCTGGCGAAATTTGGAACAGCATCAACTACTGCTACTCGGTACTGAGCCTGACAGTGGCCAGGATGTATTGTTTAGCCTGCGTTTTCCGGTTGCCGGGCGGCAACCTTATGTGATGAAAAGTAGCCAACTGGTTGATCGGACGACACTGAGCGATGCAGAGCTGCGCCAGCAATACAGCGCTGCAGATTGGCGGGTGTTATTAAGTGCCGCTGGTTGGAGACTGCGTTTGTCCGGTCGCGTCAGTAGCTTACCTACAGTGATCGCCGGGGTGATTTATGCCCCAGCCATTACCGTAAAAGATGCCAACAGTTGTCAGTTTGATAAAACAGAACAGCAACTTTATGCGGTACAACTTTATACCGCCAGCCAGATTTATCCCAAACGCAGTTGGGCTATTCCTTATCTGGAGCAAGCGGCCCTGCGCATAAGAGAGCAGCCGGATAAGCGTTTGATCTTAGTGTTGGCCAATGAGCGACAGTCGGTAGTCTTAGTTGACACCCTGTTGAAAATCACCACGGATTGCCATCAATGCACGGCGCCTTTAACACTGGACAAGTTTCCACTGTGGCAGCGCTTAGCAACCTACCGGGATGAAAGAGGGGCGTTCTGATGTTTAGCCGTGCCTTTAGCTTACTCGAAATGCTGATTACGTTGGCGATTCTCGGCATTCTGATAGCGGTCAGTTATCCGTCGTACCAGCAATATGTGTTAAGAAGCTATCGGGCAGAAGCCGTCACAGCTCTGCTCGAACTAGCAACGAAACAAGAGCAGTGGCTGTTAGAGCAAGGCCGGTATAGCAATCAGCTCACGGATTTAGGTTTCACGCAGTCTATTACTGCCTCAGGCCGCTTTCGGATCGAACTGACGCAGGCTGACCCGGCTCAGTTTCTACTTAAAGCAAAAGCGCAGGGGCCACAACTGCAGGATACAACGTGTTTGCAGTACAGCCTGAATCATTTTGGGCAGCGTAATGTCGGCCTAACCGAGTCTTTAAGTTGCTGGGATTAATAGTAATTTTGATGCCGATTAAGCCGGGCAGGGCTGAGTATAGTGCTGCAAACGACCCCGACCGGCTTGGTTCAGTACCAGCCGGTAATGCCAGTTGAAACGTCCGGGGGGGCAATAATAAAAAGTCCCGTTTTCCAGCGCGTCCAAACTGCCATCCCGCCGAAATTGCAGTTGTTGCCGGTTATAAGTTAGTCGATGGCCGTCAGGTAACCTAGGTAGCTCACGCAGTAATTCAGCCTGTTGATCAACAGGATTAAGCAACATCAGCTTCACGGGATCTTGCTGCCAGTTACCCTGACAGTGGTTAGCCAGCACCGGACAAACGCGGACCGGCTGTTGGCTGCTACTGGCCTGGACGCGAGCGTAATGTAGATGACGGTCGAATTGTTGCAGGTAACTACTGGCACGCTGTTGATGGATAAACTCATCCATCGCCGGTGTAGCGATAGTGATTAAGATCACCAGGATCACCAACGCGATTAGTAATTCGAGTAAGGTCAGGCCTTGTTGCTGCATCACTAGACTCCAATTATTGCTTATTGAAGTCTAGTTCAGACAATTGTTTTGTGAAATAAATGTTATTTATGTTGCTGAGTCGGGCTATAAATGCCGGTTTACTTAATCGTAAACTGTTGGAATAGGCTGGCGCTTATGCTGAGTTTTCAGGTAAATCTGCACCAAACGCTCACTTACGGCAGTGTCGACGGCTTTACCTTCCAGAAAATCATCAATCTGCTGATAGGTCAGACCTAACGCCGTTTCATCTGCTTTTTGTGGCGCCATACACTCCAGATCAGCTGTTGGTGTTTTCTCGACCAGTAATTCCGGTGCACCCAGCTGCCGCGCTAATGCCCGTACCTGACGTTTACTTAAGCCAAACAGCGGTGCTAAATCACAGGCACCATCGCCCCATTTAGTATAAAAACCAGTAATATTCTCGGCCGAATGATCGGTTCCCAGTACCAGGCCGCCCTGCAGCGCCGCAATATGATATTGTGCCACCATCCGACAGCGGGCTTTAACGTTACCTTTAGCAAAATCCTGCTGCGCGTCGCCAGGTAATGGCAGGCCTTCGATCCCCAGCAGCGTACTTTGATGCAACGCATCAGCCGCCGCTTTGATATTTACCGTAACACTCTGGCTTGGTTTAATAAACGACAGGGCCAACTGAGCTTCGGCTTCGTCCTGTTGCACGCCGTAAGGCAGGCGCACCGCAATAAACTGATAACCTGAACTATGCTGGTTTAATTCATCCACCGCCAGTTGTGCCAGGCGGCCACAGGTTGTGGAGTCAACCCCTCCGCTGATCCCCAGGACCAGTGTTTTTAAACCCGATGCCTGCAGGCGGGCTTTGATAAAGTCGACGCGGCGGCGGATTTCAAATTCAACATCAATCTGCGGCAGTACCCGCATTTCCCGGATTATTGCTTGCTCGATACTCATAGCGGCCTCACTGTTAGTTGCCAATATCTTAACGGATTTAATGCAGAAAGGATCAATAAATCGTCTGCTGACAGCGGCTTTTATCTGGCGCACAAAGGTGCATCGCCGGGTGGATTAAGGTTATACTTCGGCCACCGGCAAGCAAAGCAATGAGTCTTACCATGAAGAAAATTGAAGCGATTATCAAACCCTTTAAACTGGATGATGTGCGCGAGGCACTGGCTGATATCAATATTACCGGTATGACGGTAACCGAAGTGAAAGGTTTTGGCCGGCAAAAAGGCCATACCGAACTCTATCGCGGTGCTGAGTATATGGTTGATTTCCTGCCGAAGGTAAAGTTGGAAATCGTGGTGACCGATGAACAAGTCGAGCGCTGTGTCGAAGCTATTATGAAAACGGCACAAACCGGTCGTATTGGTGATGGTAAGATCTTTGTATTTGAAGTGGAGCGGGTGATCCGGATCCGCACGGGTGAAGAAGACGAAGACGCGATTTAAGCTGGCAGACGTAAATCGCTCTAGTCAAACAAACCTAATTGCGTTGATGTTTTGCGGGTGCGTTGCGCCTTAGGACGGTTGCGACTGGCATGACGCTGAAATACCTGACGTTTTTCCAGTTCAAACGCCTGGCGATGTTGGGCAAGCCACTGGCTTAATCTTGCTCTGGCCGCAGTTACCGCCTGACTGGCCGCCACGACAGGCGCCGGATAATCGCGGCCAATCACACAGCCAAATTGCTGTTGTAAGGCAGTGCTCATCAGCCAGGGCTGGTGTAGCCAGCTATCCGGCACCCGCCGCAGTTCCGGCAACCATTGCCGGATAAACTCGCCCTTCGGATCCTTTTGCATACTCTGCTTTACCGGGTTGTACATCCGGTTCGGATTAATGCCGGTGGTGCCAGCCTGCATTTGGATTTGCGGGTAATGGATGCCTGGCTCATAGTCGACAAAACATTGCGCCAGATGCAGTGCCAGTGGCCGCCAGTGCAGCCATAAATGATAGCTGGCGAAGGCCACCAGCATGGCGCGGCCGCGAAAGTGCAACCAACCGGTACTCAGTAACGAGCGCATGGCGGCGTCAATCAGCGGATAGCCGGTTTGCCCGCTGGCCCAGGCCTGAAATAACCCCGGTTCAAAAGCGTCTTCACGCAGACCATCAAAACCGCGATGCATATTGCGCACCTCAACTTCCGGCTCATCTTCCAGTTTCTGAATAAAGTGACAATGCCAGCGCAGCCGGCTATAAAAAGCCTGTAAGCCCCGTTGCTGCTGTGCTGATGTGCTTTGCTTGCGTTGTTGTTCCGTTTGCTGCTGCAGCTCCCGGATACTGAGCTGGCCATAAGCCAAAAACGGGCTGAGCCGCGAGCAACTTTTTACCGCGCGGGCGGCGAAGGAAATGCCGCCATGGTATTGCTGGCTGCGCTGCTGTAAAAAACTGGCTAGCGTTTGCTGTAATTGCCAGCCATGTTGTCGTTGCTGGCAGGCTGGTAAATCCCGGTTGCGTTTGGGGGCGGTAAGTGGTGCTTGCCAGTTACTGGCACAAATAAAGGGTAAGCTTTGTGGTGTTGGATACAGTCTTTGGCTTAACCAGTTATCGGCTTCGGCAAACCACAGATCACGATTGGGAAGGTTACGAATCACGGCAAATTGCGGATATTGATGCCAGGGGAGAGCCAGCTCGCTCAGTAAACGCTCCACAGCAAGATCGCGCTGATAACTCCATAAGTTACCGCTTTCCTGATGGCTGTACACTGCGCTGATCGGAAAGCGGGCACAGAGCTCCCGTAATACCCGGGTGGCCGCACCGTAGTAAACCAGTAATGGTTGCCCCAGCGTAGTCAGCTGCTGCTGCAGTGATGTCAGGGCTTCAGCCACAAAAGCCCAGTGCCGCAATGACACATCGGGTTGCTGCCAGTAATCTGGCTCGACGATATATACCGGTAACACAGCGGTGCCTTGCTTAGCTGCGTGAAATAGCGCGGCATGATCGGTAAGGCGTAAATCGCGTTTAAACCAGAGCAGATGCATGATGGCTTAGAGTTCGTCCAGCCAGCTACGCCATTGCGGCAAGAGCCGTGCGTGCGGTGCCGGACGATGTGCAGCTTTACCGGCGGCGCTGATCTGCGGCAGTTGCTGGCGCACAAAATCAGCATTCGGATCGTACCACAGGGCTTGCTTAATCGGATTGAAGGCACGGGCCTCACTGTTACCGACACCGGCAATATAGGCCCAATTGCCCCAGTTGCTGGCACAGTCATAATCCAGTAAGCGCTGTTCAAAGTAAGCGGCACCAAGGCGCCAGTCCAGCTCCAAATCATAAATTAAATAACTGGCGGCATTTTGCCGACCGCGGTTACTCATTAAACCGGTTTGATTTAACAGCAGCATATTGGCATCAATAAAGGGGACTCCGGTATCGCCAGCGCACCAGGCGGCAAAGCGCTGCTTTTGTGTGGCTGTTAAACGTGGCGCGCTAAAATCGGCAGGGCCGGCAATCCCGTTTTTACTAAACCAGCGGGCCTGGTATTTACGCATTTGCCAGCGAAAGAATTCCCGCCACAGCAGCTCAAACTTCAGCCAATAAGTTGAGTCATTGGCTTTGACTTGCTGTTCAAACTGTTCGATTTGCTGCCAGCAGCGCCGTACCGACAAGGTACCCAGGCTGAGCGGGGTGGAAAAGAAGCTGGCGTAGTCTGTACCACAGAGCGCATTGCGACTGTCTTTATAATGCAGGATATGTTGTCCCTGCCAGATAAAGTAGTGCAGCCTGGCATGGGCACTGCCTTCATCCCAGCAGCCTTCACGCCAGGATGTGGCTGCAGTTTGCCCAAGCCATTGTTGCAAAACAGACTGTTGCGATAAGCCCGCTACCTGATCCGGGCTTAGCCAGTTAGCCACTTGGGTATGTTCCGGTTCCGCTGCAGTTACCAGTAACAGCGGTTCAAGTTTTTTTCGAAAGCTGGTAAAGCGATCTGATAAAGTGGTGAGATCTGGCCTTAGCTGTTTCGATAGCAGGCTATTGCCATCAATCAGTTGGAGTTTGACGCTTGCCGGTAAATGCTGCAGCGCGCGGTATTCATCCGGTGCCGTTGGCTCATTAGCCAGTAGTTGCTCTGCGCCTAACTGTGAAGCCAGTTCACATAATTGGCTGTGGGTATCGCCGAAGCGGACAATCAGGCCGATTTTCCGCTGTGCCAGCTGTTGCGCCAAATGTTGGATGGCCTGCAGATGAGCTCGTAAACGCAATAAATTACTGCGAAACAGTCCGTACTGGCGGCCAAAATAAGCCTGCTGATCGACAATCACCAGGGCAGCGGTTTTACCGCGTGCCTGACTGAGTAACGGATTATCGTCGACACGCAGGCAGCCGTTGAGGAGTACCAGGCTGGTCATAGTTGTTCAAGCTTTATTAACCACTGCGCAGCCTGCTCGCGGATAGCTTGCTGCTGTTCAGCGTCTTTGTTATGCCAGTTTTTGTAGGTTAGCTGCATTCGTGCATTCTGACCAAGTTGTGACTCGTTACGGGCTAAAAAATCCCAATACAAGGCGTTAAAGGGGCAGGCTTTAGCACCTGTTACTGCTTTTACCTGGTAATAGCAGTTTTTACAGTAGTTGCTCATCCGGTTGATGTAGGCACCACTGGCAGCATAAGGCTTGGAGGCCAGAATACCGCCGTCGGCAAATAATGCCATGCCAAGAGTATTGGGTAGTTCTACCCACTCATAAGCATCGACATACACGGCAAGATACCAGTCGGTCACCTCGTCAATGGCTAAACCGGCCAGTAAGGCAAAATTGCCGGTAACCATCAGTCGCTGAATATGGTGAGCGTAACCATGCTGCAGGGTTTGACTGATAGCCTGTTGCATGCAGCGCATTTTAGTTTCACCATGCCAGTAGTATCCTGGTAGTGGCGTTTTCGCCTGCAGAAAATTATGCTGCTGATAGTCGGGCATCAGCAGCCAGTACAAACCGCGGACATACTCACGCCAACCAATAATTTGCCGGATAAAGCCTTCGGCGGCGTTTAAGCTGACGTGCTGTTCACGCCAGGCCGCTTCGACTTTTTGACACATCCAGCGTGCATCCAGTAGCCCGGCATTTAAATACATCGAGCAGATACTGTGAAACAGAAATGGCTGCTCCAGCAGCATCGCATCCTGATAGTCGCCAAAATTAGCGAGCTGCTGTTCGACAAAGTGCAGAAACGCTTGCCGCGCATCTTTACCTGTCACTGCATAGTTAAATTCGCCGACGCTACCCGGATGATCGTGAAATTCTGTCTCTACCAGTGTCATCACCCGTTGCGTGATCTCGTCCGGTATGAATTTCAGTGGCGGGATTTGTTTGAGATCCGGCGGACAGGCTTTACGATTATCTTTATCGTAGTTCCATTGTCCCCCAACCGGTTGTTGTTTGGCATCCATCAGTAAGCCAGTGTAACGGCGCATCTGCCGGTAGAAAAACTCCATCCGCAATTGCTGACGGTCGGTCGCCCACTGTGCAAACATACTTTGCGAGCAGATAAAGCGGTCGTCTTCCAGCACTTCCAGCGGCAGTTCGAAGGTGTCACGCCAGCTCAGAATTTCCTGTTGCAGCCGGTATTCGCCACATTCAGTAATCAGCAGTTGTGAGAACGGACGTTGTTGCAGGGCGAAGCGTACAGCGTCGGTCATACTATAAATACCCGGCTGCTCGTCGTAGCTCAGATAACAAACCTCAAAGCCCTGTTGACGCAAGGCTGCGGCAAAATGGCGCATGGCACTGAACAGCAAAATAATTTTATGTTTATGATGTTTCACGTAGCGGGCTTCAGTTTTCACTTCGGCCAGCAGAATAAGATCGTCAGGTTCGGCCTGACGTAAGCTGGCAAGGGCCGGACTGAGTTGATCGCCCAGAATAACAATTAGTTTGCTCATAGCAGCCACTGGTTAGGTAAGTATCGGTACTTACGTGAATGCCCACCTTGTCGATCAGCGGTGGGCATTGCAGTGATATAAAAACTGAGTATGATGTGACACAATAACAATTAAGGAGATCGCAATGTCGTTCAAACTTAGCTCACTGTTAATTCCGGCCTTGCTGGTTAGTACTGCCAGTTTGGCGCAAGCACACCCCAAGCATGCACCAGATACTGAGCCGGAGCAGCAACAGCAGCACTCACATCAGCACGCCCACGAGCATGGCGATGAGCATCAACATGATGACGAATTTACTCAGCTCGGTACTCATGTGCACGGCGCCGCTACTCTGACTATGGTGCTGGAAGGTAATGAGTTGCAGCTGGCGCTACAATCGGCAGCCTTTAATATTGTTGGTTTTGAGCAGGCGCCGAAAACCAGCGAACAAAAGCAGGAAGTGGCGTTAGCGCTGGATAACCTGGCACAAGGCAACTGGTTTAGTGTCAGTAGCGAGGCAAACTGTGAAATTCAGGGCGCGGATGCTAATACCGATTTAACAGAGCCTGGCTACAGCGGTCATGGTGACTTTTATGCCAATGTCAGTTTGCTGTGCCAAAGCCCGGCACGCTTGCATCAGCTTGATCTTAGCCTGTTTAACCTGACGCCGGCGCTGGAAAAAATTGACGTGCAATGGGTGCTAAACGGTCAGCAAGGTGCTGCAACGGCAACCTTAAGCAATAGCCGTATCCAGTTTTAAAGGTTACAGAGCTGCAAAAACAAAAAAGCCGGCGTCTCAGCCGGCTTTTTGCAACCATCAACACTGACTACCAGGTATATTCTTCGACTTTATCAGCTTTAATACTGTAAGCCGCATTCGCTAAGTCATGCGACATCGCTTCGGTGGTAATGGTACCGGTGATCCAGAACGGGGAGTAAATCATGTCTGCTTTCAGGTTAGAGGCGCCGGTAACATAAATAATCTGGTTTGGTGGCGGTGGCGGTACGTGAATACAAGCACCGAAATAGGGCACCAGAAAGAAACTGGTTACATTCTGCTTGTCGTCAAACTCCAGCGGCACGATAAAGCCCGGGATCTTGACCTTAACATTATTATATTCCGGTTTTACTTTGGCGGATTGCAGAATTTGCTGCCACGCCTGCGCCGTAGGGTCATCACCATTATAGTTATCGTCAAACGGAGACGGCTGGCTGTAGTCATGCGCTACTTCCGGCATTGCCATCAGTGCCTTTAAGTCCTCTTCCGGCATTAAATCAGTCCATTCAATGGTTTTTACTTCAGCCGCTTGCAGGCTGAACGCCAGCATTGCGGTAAGTACCATAGAAAACGCAACAGACAACTTGTTGAACATTGGAGCTTCGCCTCTTAATTAATGCATAATACAGCGGTTTATGTTGCGCTATCATAGCATGCACAAAGGAGTACCTGTGACCACCAAGCCGAAAATTCCTGCGATTGAACTCAAAGATCTGACATTTTGGTATCGCGCTGATGGCTGGCAATTGCATATTCCGGCCCTGTCACTGGCCAGTGGCCAGCACCTGTTTGTCCGGGGTGCTTCTGGTAGTGGTAAAACCACCTTATTAAATTTACTCTGTGGCATTACGGTGCCCAACGCCGGCGAAATTTGGCTTAATGGTCAGGCGCTGCATCAGTTAAGCGCTGCCAAACGCGATAAGTTACGTGCGGCGGATATCGGCGTGGTGTTTCAGCAACTCAATCTGATCCCTTATTTAAGTGTACTGGATAACGTATTGCTACGTGCTGCCTTTGCTAAAGCGCCTGCCGCCGTAATGCAACAACGGGCACAAGACTTGTTAACTGCTTTAGGTTTGCCGGCGTCTTATTGGGCGCAGCCAGCCAGTCAGCTGAGTGTTGGTCAGCAGCAAAGGGTCGCGATTGCCCGCGCCTTGTTAACTCAGCCCACCCTGCTGATTGCCGATGAACCCACTTCTGCGCTGGATGCGGATAATCGCGATGCTTTTATGCAGGTGCTGCTAGCTGAAGCTGATAAAAGCGGTACTACCGTGATTTTTGTCAGCCACGATCAGCAGTTACAACGCTATTTTCATTATCAGTTGGCGATGACTGACTTAGCTAAAGGGGTAGTAGCATGTTAATTAAATTAGCCCGTCTGAGCTTATGGAATCGCCGCGGTACAGCTTTACTGACCCTGTTATCGTTGATTATTAGCCTGGTATTGTTGTTAGGTATCGATCATATTCGTAAAGAAGCCCGCAATAGTTTTACCAATACGGTGTCAGGTACTGATTTGATTGTTGGCGCCCGCTCCGGGCAGCTAAACCTGTTGTTATATTCGGTATTCCGGATTGGTAATGCGACTGCCAATGTCAGCTGGCAAACCTATGAGCGGATCGCGCGCCATCCGCAAATTGCCTGGACTATCCCGTTATCGCTGGGTGATTCGCACCGCGGCTACCGTGTGCTGGGCACTAATCAGAGTTATTTTGAGCATTATCGCTACGCGTCATCGCAGCAGTTGCAATTTGCCGAGGGCGCTGCATTTCAGGGCGTTTACGAAGCTGTGCTGGGTGCCGAGGTGGCGCGGCAGCTCGGTTATACGCTGGGGCAGGAAATTACGCTGGCGCATGGTATTGGTGCGGTCAGCTTTTCTGAACATAAAGATAAACCTTTCACCGTTACAGGTATTTTGGCACCGACAGGTACACCGGTTGATCAAACCGTGCATGTTAGCCTGGAAGGTATTGAAGCCATTCACCTGGACTGGCAGCAGGGTGCACCGATGCCCGGGCGACAAATCAGTGCTGAACAAGCTCTGGAGATGGATTTAACGCCCAAGGCGATTACCGCTTTTATGGTTGGTTTAAACTCGCGGATGGCAACCTTCGTGGTGCAGCGTCAGGTTAATGAATTCCGTGGAGAGCCGCTAACAGCGATTTTGCCGGGCGTGGCACTGGCTGAACTGTGGCAAATGCTCAGTATGGTGGAGAATATATTGCTACTGATTACCTTACTGGTGCTGGTGGCAGGGCTGGTAGGTATGATGACCACCTTGCTGGCTTCGATGCGCGAGCGGCAGCGTGAGGTCGCCATTTTGCGCGCCGTCGGTGCCAGCCCCTGGTATCTGTTCTGGTTAATTCAGCTGGAAGTGCTGTTGCTGACCTTGCTGGCGATGCTGGGCGCCGCCGGATTATTAGTCGCCGCACTCTGGGGTGTGCAGGACTGGTTGGCCGCAAACTATGGCCTCTTTATCAGTATCAACCCTTTTAGCTGGTATACATTATATTGGGCGGGCGGCATCCTGCTCTCTGCGGCGGTATTAGCCTGTATTCCGGCGATGGTGGCCTACCGGCGTGCGCTGACTGATGGTTTAAGTATTCGTTTATAAGGATAACAAATGCAGCTTTTTCTGGTTTATTTGGGCGGCACTGCGCCGGGGGCTAATATCGAATTGCATGATGTGCGCTTTGTCGTTGGCAAGCGGATTGAGGATACCTATCCGCAGTTGCGGCAACAATGGTTTGGTACCCAAAAAGGGCTGCATTTAGACAGCTATTTAGCACTGCATAATATTGACGGCTACCAGATCCGTTTATCAACTGCGCCGGTGCAGCAGCAAGTAAAGCTGTTTTTTGTCAACTTTGGCGGTTACTACCCGGGTAAAATCGCCGAGCAGCACGATTTTATGCTCTGTGTTGCCAGCTCGGCGGCCGAGGCCAAGACGCGGGCCAAAGCACAGCTACTGACAGATGCTGATAGCCCACATAAGGATGATTTGCTGCAACTGGATGATTGCCTGCAGCTGGAGCAGGCTAGTGGCTACTATATTGAGCTGGTTCCCGGTGGTCAGGCGCAGGCGCTGCGTCCGGATTGGTCGGGTTATGAGGTAATTGGCTAGCGGCACTTTGTTCACCGGTTAGCGTGCGCCATACCCATTGCAGCGTATCGCTCAGTTGCAGATTACGAGGCAGGCGCGCAACGGTTTGCTCAGCCTGGGCTGGCACCACAAAACTAAAGGCATAGTTTTGTTGTTGGCCCATCCGTAAATCTGTCATGATCACCTGCTCGCCGTGCTGCTCCAACGCATAAAATCCCTGGCTAAAAGCGGCCAGCGTCTGCACATCGGGGTGTAACTGATAACGCTGATACAGCGCCGCGTCCAGCGGATAACGCTGAAAACTGATCGCTGTGTTCTTCTCCAGCAGCGAATAAAAGCCTTCGTAGTAGGCATTATCGTCGATTAATAAAATACGCCAGAGCAGAGTATTCAGTGCAGTCGGAACCACCAGAATGCGGCTGTTTTCATGTGCCTGACTTTGCTGCGTCGCCACCTGTAATACATGCTGCTGCGCTGCTACGCCCCATAATAAATAGCAGCAGGAAAACACCAGTGCCGCGGTATTAGCCGCCAGCGCGCGTTTACCACGCCACAGCACCCAAAGCAGACCAATTAATAACGGCAGAGTGTAGAGCGGGTCGATAATAAAAATACTACCCACCGCAAACGGATAATTACTGAACGGTTGTGCCAGCTGCGTGCCGTAAATGGTCATCGTATCCAGCAGCGGATGAGTTAGCAGCGCCAATGCAATGGCGACAAGCCAATGCCGGTACAACGCCATTTCTTTATGTATTTTGCAAATCAGTAGCGCCAATAGCGGCGAGACCAGGCTGAGATAAAACAGTGAATGACTAAAGCCGCGGTGATACACCATATTACTTAGCGCATCGCCATAATCAATAAAGACGTCGAGATCAGGCAGGGTGCCGGCAAAAGCCCCCCACAGCGCCGCTTTTTTTACTGAACTGCGACGACCGACCACGGCCACCGCAACGGCTGAGCCCAGCGCAATTTGCGATAATGAATCCATAATAAGAAAGTACCAGCAAGAAGTTAGCGAATACCTGACACCTTAACCTGTGCCAGCTGTGCTGCTAACACTTGTCGCAGCAATTTATAATCATCGCACAGGGTATGCAAGCTACTGTTTACGTCCAGATAGTAGGCTGCACGTGAGCCGTTAAGTTCAACGGCATGACTAATTTGCTGAAATTGAAAACCCACCCGGTTTAGCATCCTGGCCAATGCGGGGGCCACTAAGGCGTAAGCGTGGCTGATGCCTTCGTTAAAAGCCTGCTCTAATGCTGCCAGATAAAGACCAGCAGCCAGATAACGGTAATGGCTTTGACTTTGGGTCACCTGCAGTGGATTCAGCTGACTCAGTGCCGGGTTATGGTTTAGTTGTTGGCGACGAAAATTACTGGCCAGCGCCAAGCGGGATAATTCGCAGACACTATCGAGTGCAAAAGCGCCGGGCGCCAGGTCAGGTTTAATAAAACCAGATTTAAAGTAGCGCGTTAACGGCAGTGTATCTTCAGGCCGGTAGCAATAAACCATTCGCATAGTGCCGGCCAGGCTGCCAGTTTGCCGGTGTTGTAACAAGTAATGTGATGCGCGAGCATCATAGTGGTCTTGCTCAATGGCACAGCTGTTAGTGGGTTCAAAACCTAACTCTTCGCAATACACCTGGTGGCGCAAACGATAGCTTTGTCGCTGCTCATCGGCGCTAACGGCACGCCTAATTTGAAAATCGCGCTGAAACAATAATGTCCAATGACCGTTGTGCTGTTGAGTCTGTATCGTAGACACATCATCAGCGGGCAGGCATAACGTTGCAGTTGCCTGAGAAGTAGAATGCATGGCGCAACCCTGAAAAGTTCTGAGTTAGTTTACTGTTTGATCGCAGCTACCCTGCTGCTACGAGCGAAAGTGACGCATGCTCCCTTGTCCATAACACTATGCAGATTTTGTAAAAAGAGATCAAACTTCCAGATGGCTATTTTCGCGGATTTTGGCGCTAAATAGCGCTAAGATGATGATAAATACTTATAAAATATTTTTATGAAGTTCAGCAGTTGACGAATGCCAGATACTCACAGGTTTGGCATCTTTTAAAGTCTGTTCATATTGCCGAATGTACCACCTGATGTACTGCCCTTTGACGGTGGAGAAGTTTCGGCTCTCCACTAGTCAGATTCTACGGTCGTGCTTTGCACTTCTTTACTACTGAAATGGGTTTGATAAACATCTGTTGCGGCGACTATGACAGCTAATCCAGCAACAATGACACCAGCGATAGTGGCATTTCTAATTGACACGGTTAGATCATGAGAAGTGTCTGAAGATTTCTTTATTGATTCTGATAACTTCTTAAGTTCTGGAATCAGTGCTTGCTCAAACTTTTCTCTTGTTAAAACCGACTGCAAGTTTGCTGAGTTTTGACTTTCCGCTATCTGTCTTACTAATAATTCAATTTTTTCCGGAGCAATTTGCATTTTCTATACTCTTCAATTCACTGATTCTTAGTTCAATTCCCCGATAAAGAAGTGAACGAGTCTCTAATTAATTCTTCAGAAACAATGTGACTCCGACTCCAATGAGAACGTTTATGACGGTAACTACCAATCCCAACATTTTGAGTTTTGATTCACGTTCTTTAACCGTGACTTCACGGTTCCGAAGTTCCTCCTCAGTTGCTCTCTTTCGCCTTTCGAGTTCATGTTGGACTAATGCTCTCAATCCATTCTCACGAACGCCATTCACACCAAGAGGGACTGAGAGAGGATCATCAGATTGCGACAGTGATAACAGGTAAGGATCCGATAGACTTTTTAATTTTCGAGCAACCTGTTCTACAACTAGTTTCTCTCGCGCCTCATCAGGGTTTAAACCTTCATTTTGTCTCAAGTCTGCATAAGCTTGATAACCTAACCAGATGATTTCTTTGTAATGTTCATTCTCGAGAATTTGTAAATTTATGAAGAGTGCTGCCCTAAACGCTGCGCGAGCTGCCCCCTCTGAATCTCCTTCATCTAACTTAGTGTGTACTTCATGAAAGAAACTGCTGGTGATTAGTTGATTACTATATTCGTTAGCTCCCTCTCTTTTTAAAATTTCAAAGGCTTCATTTACATCCTTTTCGTTGTATAAATCGAGGTGGTTGATGTATTCAAGTCTGCTCAATTCTTCGTCTAATTGTCGCTCTTTCTCTTTGCAGTAGGAGATAAATTCCTCGTGGCGTTTGAGCCCCCCGTCGGTGATGATATGTCTCAAAAAACTATCTAGACCTGCTCGTGAGAAATGGCTCTTTTTTCCTCCCTCCATGGGATCGAGAGATAACTTCAATTCAGTAATATGAAATTGTTCCCCTTCTTCGACTCTGAAACCTCCCTCAGGGGCATGCCTTTGAAAGTAGATCCTTCTGTCACACTTTTGGCACATTCTGGACTGACATATTGGATTAATCAGTTTTAAAGAAAAGCCGCATGCACCACAGAAATTTGCTGGAGGCTCACATTTAGCTTCGGGTTGAGATAGTTGTCCATCATTCATCAGTAATTCCCTTTCTCGATTTTCTTGTTTTGTCCAGTTTACCGGAATCATTGCATCTGTCGAAGGTTCTTATATAGATGGATTGATCCAATTTTCTAGTCTCAGACCTTTGACTTGTTAAAATTCACTTTGATTATTAGTAACTAAAGTTAAGCTCTCGCTTCTGCTATGTGCGCGGATATGTAAATCGTTAACATCTATCGGTGTACCTGTGTTTTCAAGCTCTGCTAGTATTTCTCCGTAGTGTTGAGCGGTTTTATCGCCATAAGGCAGAATAATTAACCTAGAAACAAAATCTTCTAAAGCTTGCCGCTTCAACCGGCAGCCGCACAGCCTGGGTATTGTTGTTTTTAAATACTTTGCCCGTATCCATCTTCACCTCCAGCAACTAGCTAGAGTAAGTATAGAACGATGTAACTAGATACTCAGAGTATCTAAGTGCAAATCATGCGGCGGGAATCTTAGGCAATAAAAAAGCAGCGCTAATGCGTCGCTCTCATATTTGGTGGTTGAGGTAAGTTTATTCATATAAAATCATTGCCTTACGCGTTGTTGCGCCATGTCGAGCCAATTAAACTAGCTATCAAAATACAAAACCAAAATTGTCAAGGCAAGGTATTTGTTCTCTTTATTACGATAAATGATTTTATAAAATCTCATTTAGTGTAAATGCCTTATTTTTTGATGCATATTAGCGAAAATGATGTCAGAATAGCTGTGTTTTTATACATATTGAATTAGGGTGGTAAAAAATGAAGTTTGAAGTTGCTTTTGACAATGATGTCAATATTGAACTCCATTGCGAAGATGCAGTTGAATTATTGAGACGAACTAAAAGTAATTCAATTGATTTAGTCATCACAGATCCTCCATATGAGTCGTTGGAAAAGCACAGAAAAATAGGCACTACTACTAGGCTAAAAGTTAGTAAAGCCTCTAGTAACTCTTGGTTCGAAATATTTCCTAATGATAGATTTGAAGAGTTATTTAATGAGGTATACCGAGTATTAAAGAAGAATAGCCATTTTTATCTCTTTTGTGATCAAGAAACAGCTTTTATTGTAAAACCTATCGCGGAGAAAATTGGCTTCAAATTTTGGAAACCAATTATTTGGGATAAAGTAACTATTGGTATGGGTTATCACTACAGAGCAAGATATGAATTTATTATGTTTTTTGAGAAAGGGAAAAGAAAGTTGTCTAATCTTTCAATACCAGATATTTTAGTAGAGAAAAGAATTGTTAAAGGTTATCCGACAGAGAAACCTGCTAATCTTGCATCAATTTTAATTGAGCAAAGTAGTCTTTCCGGTGAAACTGTATTAGATCCTTTTTGTGGTACAGGATTCGTTGGTGTCGCTGCAATGAAACTAAAACGGAACTTCATTGGCAATGACAACAACGAAGAAGCAATAAATCTTTGTATTAAAAGACTTATTGATTTACAAGGTGCTTCTTAAAGCTCCTTACCCATGACCTTAAAGTACTAGCTCGTCTTTTTGAGGTGCTTTCACCTAAATTTTTACAATTGTCAATTAAAAATTTAGCGGCTGTAGACTCATCAATTTCGATAAGGTTGCTGACAGATTGTTGAGCCATCCATATAGTTGCGCACTCAGTATTTTCGAACTGTACTTTGATGATTTCTAGGAATGCTTTTTCTGATTCGGCAGTGGATGCTTTTAATCCCAACGGGGTAAGGGCGCCATAGCTGTGTACAAGACCTAATAATTGACAGGCATCTCTGTAGTAACTTACTTGGCGTTTATCTAGTCCGAATGAATCAGCCGTTACTATACCCTCAGTATAAAGAATCACTAAAAAATGTTTGAGCGTATCTAGACTGTCTGCTTGTGGCACCATTGAGCTATCTAGATAGTTAGACAATCGTGATGCAATTTCCGGGATTAAATTTTTGGCGTAATCATCTGTTAGACTAAAAAGTGTATTTGTCGAAGATTCATCAATCAGTTCAATGTTTATCCCATGCTTTACTAAAGTATCAAGCAAGTACTTTAGTTGTCTCTGGTCAATATCATAGTTATCAATATCGTGTAAAAACTTACCTATATCTGACAGGCTGGAAAGTTTTTCAAACCCGCCGCACTGCGAGACAGAATCAAGTTCATCTATTTTTACTCGAAATACGAAAGACCCATGGACTGCATCTTCAGAAAATATCTTCAAAGGAATTTGGAAGCTGTCCAGGTAGTTCTTACAAAAAGAAATAAACTGTTCTGTGATTTTGTTGAGAATATCAGAAGGAATTGGTTTCTGAGACGATTTAAAGAGTCTTATCTTGTGGGAGTGCTTTCTAGAACCATCTATATTAATGTTTTCTGAGATGAAAACATCTTTATTTGGTAAAGAAAAAGAGATCCTTTTTTTATCTAATGAAATGACCTCAGATTTATCTTCTGTTAAGTATTCTTTAAGAATAAATATGTTGTCTCTATCTTTAGGTAGAATAGCATTGTATAAAGAAACGTTTTTTTGCTCTATTTGATTAAGAAATTGTTCAGATATCGGATTGATGACCCATCTTTCAAATACATCATCGTCATCTAGCCCTAAACTATAACAAAAAAACAGATGCCCAAATTCGTTGCGAGCTGAGAACGTTATAGGTTCTAAGTAATAGCTGTAACTATTGTAATAATACAGCGACCCAAAGTTATCAGTTTTTCTAAACAGTAATTTTTCTGGCTTACGCATGTCTTACGAATCCTGTAGGGTAGCAGTTTTCGTAAAACCATACTGATACATGTCCGCTGCTATTGCTATGAGCATAACCTAGGTCAGGAGTTACCATACCATTAGCCACAATTTTCTTTCTGAATTTTTCAGGGTTTGTTTCGAGCAACTTCATGACTCTCATTTTATCACTGAAAAAAGAAGTTGCGTAGAATTCTGGATTATCGATATTTCTTTGAGCTAAGTTTCTTTGCTCCGGATCTTTGAAACTGGGGAGGAAATCTGATTGATCAGCGGGAATTTTATTAACAAATCTGAATAGCTCAGCGTTGATTGGTGCTGCATATTCAGGAGGAAGTACTATATGTTTAGGGTTATCTGCAGGCCAAACCATTATTGTCATTCCTTTAACTCCCTTAATGATAATTTCCTTATTTAGGATATTTTGTTAGGTTTTTGGTTGGATTTCAAGAGATTATTTTAAAAAGCTTCTACGGTAGCGAAGTTTACTGCTACTTCGAAAGAAATCATCACTAGCATTGTTGAGTTCCTCCGCATTTGCGCTTCCTCCCTAACAATACAAGTTGTTTTTTATGCTGAATTACCAACCCATGAAAACATGAGACTCTGCACCATCTGTTTTTGAGCTGAATATCGAAACTGATCACGGCTAGTTCGTCACATAGGTTTTCTTGGTACTTTGCGAAAAAATTGGCAGCAGAATGACAAAAGTTGGCAACAGGATGACAATTTCCAGACATGTTTAGCGTACTGTCGGCCAGTTTGTTAGCAAGGGTGCGTATAGATAAGCTTTTGTTTTTAAGGTAGAAATAAAGAGCGGCGCTAATGCGCCGCTTCTCTAGTTGGTGGAGCTGGCGGGAGTTGAACCCGCGTCCGAAAAACCTACATCGTCGGTACTACATGCTTAGCCAGTTATTTAGTTAACCCTATGAGCGCCAGCTGGCAGGCTATCGTCGGGCGAGCCTGATTGGTTTTAACGTTTTGTCTCCAGGCGAAGACGCGACGCGATCCTGTTAGGGGTGATCTTCCAGAGTCTCAGCTTACAGGCATGCGTGAGGGGAAGAGCTATCTACTGCTTATTAGGCAGCGATTGCGTAAGTTTCGTCGTTTGCGACTATTTAATTGAGGCTTTTTTACGAGGCCTACCTCACCTCGGCATGCACCTAAGAGTTCGTGAATCCCGTCGAATCCAGAATCAGCCCCGAATTCTGTGGAAGTAACACTCACTTTCAGTGTTTGGCTATTGTACGCAGCCTGGTTGCTTTACACAAGCGGGCTTTGTGTTTTAGCCGTTTTCCTGTCGCCCTAATTAGATGGGGCCAGGCGGTAAAAGTTTCAAGAGGCCTTTAGTGTTTACTGTGTTTCATCATACGCTCTTTCTCGCGTGACCAGTCGCGGTCTTTAATATCGTCACGCTTGTCATAGCTTTTCTTACCCTTGGCTAAATGAAACTCTAGCTTTACCCAGCAGGCTTTCCAGTACATGGCGGTGGCGACCAGGGTATAACCTTCGCGCTCTTTCAGGCCAATAAGTTTACTTAGCTCGCGCTTGTGCAGCAGCAATTTGCGGCTGCGCTCGGGATCGCATACTACATGGGTAGAGGCGCTGTTGAGCGGCTGAATCTGTGCGCCGAGTAAAAAGGCTTCACCGTTATGCAAAATAACATAAGAGTCGGACAGGTTTACCTTACCCTCGCGGATACTTTTTAACTCCCAGCCTTGCAGGGCCAGGCCGGCTTCGTAGCGGTCCTCTAAAAAGTACTCGTGCCGCGCTTTGCGGTTTTGCGCTATGGTACCGTTTTTGTTTTTGGTTGCTTGTTTTTTGCTCATAATTCGTTGTTTGTCGCAGCTCAGTGTTGGATGTCAGCGATGGCTCATGCCTTGTTGCAGCGCGTTATTCTGTTACAATCGGCGGCGAGTTTAATGGGGAGTGAGTATGCCACAAATTGAACGCAGTGCGTTGGTTTTTTACAGCGCGCAGCAGATGTATGACCTGGTTAATGCTGTGCCGGATTACCCGCAGTTTTTACCCGGTTGCACCAAAGCTACCGTACTGCAACATACTGAGCAGGAAATGGTGGCAAAGCTGGAAGTTTCCAAGGCCGGTATTGGCCAAAGCTTTACTACCCGCAATATTTTATACCCGGCACAGCGGATCGATATGCAGTTGGTCGACGGCCCTTTTAAACGTTTACAGGGCGGCTGGCAGTTTGTGCCGCTAAATGAGCAGGCCTGTAAGGTGATCTTGCAGCTGGAATTTGAATTTTCTAATAAGTTGGTGCAGTTTGCTTTTGGCAAGATTTTTCAGGAGCTAACCGCTGCCATGGTCAATGCCTTTACCCAAAGAGCGAAGCAAGTGTATGGTGAATAACAGCGCGGGTGCCGCCATTTCCGATACCATTACCGTTGAAGTGGCTTATGCTTTACCGGAGCGTCAGGCTTTGCTGACGATTTCTGTTGCCGCGGATACCTGTGTCGAGCAGATTATTCGTCAGTCAGGTATTTTGCAGCAATTTCCACAGATTAATCTGAGCGAACAAAAAGTTGGCGTCTGGAGTCGCACGGTGAAACTAAGCGATACCGTAAAAGATGGCGATCGGATTGAAATCTACCGGCCACTTATCGCTGATCCGAAAGATTTGCGCCGGCGTCGGGCCGAAAAAGCCAAAGAAGAAGGGCGGGCTAATAAGGTAACTGGCGGTCAGGTTTAACATTAAACATTTGAGCAGTACCAGATATAAAAAACATAAAAGCCGCGATTGCGGCTTTTTTGGTTACTTTTCGTCTGTTACTAAACGCTATCAGATATCCAGTGGCTTATCAAAATCAGCGTGTTTCTCAAAGTCACCGCTGATATTAACCAGCCGGTCGTCTTTAAACTCCACGACTAAGCGCTTTTCAAAATTATTGCCACGGCCACCTTTCAGGGCATAAAAGTAATGCCAGGTGTCATGGTCAAAGGGGTTGGCGGCTACCGGATTACCCAGCACAAACACCACCTGCTCCTTAGTCATAGCGACCCGCAGCTTGTCGACATCTTTTTGTTCTAAAAAGTTACCCTGCGGAATATCAATCCGGTATACCCAGCTGCTACAGGCGCTAAGGCCCAGTGCCGCAACCAGTACGGCGATTTTTACTACTGCTTTCATAGATGCCATTAATTCAACCTAAGTGCTGCCATCATAACCCAGGATGCGGAAGCAAAAAACCTGTTTCTGAGCGCTGTCTGTTAAAGTTCTGCTGACGTGTTGTTAGTAGCGACTACACCACAAAGATCATAAGATCTGACTTGCAACACACAAACTGCAGCTCAGACTGTAGGCGTACACAAAAGTTCCCGCGCATTGGCCAAGGCATTGGCACTAATATTCTCACCGGCTAGCAGGCGGGCGATTTCCTGGATCCGCTCATCATCACTGAGCTGGCGCATCCGGGTTTCAGTGGCGATACCATCGGTATATTTTTCTACAAACATCTGCTGATGGCCCTGGCTCGCTACTTGCGGCAGGTGGGTAACGCAAATAATCTGAGTACTCTGGCCTAACTGGCGTAATAAGCGGCCGACGCCGGCTGCTACCGGGCCGCTGATGCCGACATCCACTTCATCGAAAATCAAGGTAGGGGTTGTGACCTTATCCGCCAGTATTACCTGTACTGCCAGACTGATCCGCGATAATTCACCGCCGGAGGCGACCTTGCTTAAGGCTTGCAGTGGCTGGCCCGGGTTAGTCGATACCTCAAAACTGATCAGATCCAGGCCGTTGGCGCTGGCCTGCTCTAACGGCAAGGTCGAAACATTGATAGCAAAGCGGGCATTGGCCATGCTCAGTTCATGCATATTTTTGCTAATCAGCTCGCTTAGCTCTGATGCAGCCTGCTGGCGGGCGGCCGTTAAAACTGCTGCTGCCTGCTGATATTGGCGACTGGCTTGCTGAATAGCCAGCTCCAGCTCAGTCAGTCGTTGCTCTGAACCGGTTAATTCGGCCAGCTCGGCAGCTAGCTGTTGGTGGCGTTCTGCCAGTTGCTCATTGGCGATCTGATGCTTTCGCGCCAGATTCAGCCACTGTGCCAGCCGCTCGTCGACTTCGGCCAGACGTTCCGGATCCAACTCTACCTTGTCGGCGTAACGGCGCAGTTCACGGCTGGCTTCTTCGGTTTGCAGCAGTGCTTCACTGAGCATTTGCTGTACACCAGCCAGAGCCGGATCCAGTGCTTGTAATTGTTCCAGCTGATAGGTTACCTGAGATAACGCGCGATAAATGCTTTGTTCATCATCATCGTACAGTTGCTGCAGGCATTGCTGGCTTTGCGACAGCAGCGTGTTACCGTGCGTCAGCCTGCTATGTTCGGCTTCCAGTTCGCTAAATTCATCAGCCTGTGGCGCAAACTGATCCAGCTCTGCCACCTGATATTCCAGGAGCTGGCGCTGTGCATCGCGTTGCTGCTGTGAATGTTGCAGGGCCTGATGTTCCTGCTGCAGTTGTTGCCAGTAGCGATAGCTTTGCCGGCATTGCTGCTGCAGCTCGCTATTGGCGACATAGGCATCCAGTAACTGACGCTGATACTCAGCCTTTAACAGCAGTTGATGCGCATGCTGGCCGTGGATGGATAGCAGGTATTGCCCCAGTTGCTTTAGTTGCTGCGCCGGTACCTGTACACCATTAATATAACCGCGGGAACGGCCCTCATTACTGACAACGCGCCGGACAATACATTCGTTACCCATCAACAAGTCTTGTTGTTGCAGAAAGTCGCGCGCGGCGGGTAGGGCAGAGATATCAAAGGTGGCAACAATATCGGCTTTATCGGCGCCGGGGCGCACTACTGCGGCGTCGGCCCGTTCGCCGAGACAGAGTGCCAGCGCATCAATAGCAATGGATTTACCGGCACCGGTCTCACCGGTAATGGTTGACATGCCGCTTGCCCAGTCAATTTCCAGCGCGCGGACGATAGCAAAATTACTGATATGAAGATGGCAAAGCATAAAGCACCCGATACTGTTTATAGTTACAGTGTAAATTTATACAGTAAAAGTAACTTTAGCAAGTCGGGTGCTGATTTTTTTAATACAGCTTACTACCCCAGCCCAGTTTATTGCGCAGTACGTGGTAATAGCTGTAGCCGGGCGGATGTACCAACCGCAGCGGGTTAGGGTGTTTGCGGATAGTAATATCGTCGCCTGGCATTACGGCCAGAATCACATGGCTATCGCAACTAATTTGCAGATGTGCATCGTTAGTTTCAGCAACTTTCAGCCGGATTTCGCTATTTCCTGACACCACCAGTGGCCGACTACTTAGCGTATGCGGAAACATTGGCACCAGACTCATCGCATCCAGATCCGGAGTCAGAATGGGGCCACCGCCGGATAAAGAATAAGCGGTAGAACCGGTGGGAGTACTGATAATCAGCCCATCTGAGCGTTGGCTGTAGACAAATTCGTTATTGATATAGGCTTCGAATTCAATCATGTGCGCGACTTTGTCAGCGTGCAGTACGGCTTCGTTAACGGCACTATTGCTGCTTTTCACACTGCCGTGACGATGCACGGCGATTTCCAACAGGTTACGCTTTTCGGTAACAAAATTACCGGCCAGCACTTCAGTCAGTGGCTCGGCAAAGCTTTCCGGTGCCAAATCGGTTAAAAAGCCCAGATTACCGCGGTTAACACCCAGTACGGCGACGTCAAAACGCGCCAGTACCCGCGCTGCACCCAGCATATTACCATCGCCGCCGACAACAATTGCCAGGTCGCAGGTTTTCCCCAGTGTCACCAGGTCCAGCACTTCGGCACCGGCGATGGGCAGGCTTTGTGCTACCCGCTCTTCGACATAGACGCTCAGCCCTTGCTGCTGTAAAAACTGATACAGGCTAAGCAGTGTTTGGTTGGCGCCGCTGTGGTGCGGTTTACCAATTAATCCCACTTTGTTAAAGGCAAGACTCATAACGTTTCCGTGTTGAAAGGCCGGTCAAGCACCGGTCAAAAAGCTTTAGCCACCCTGACGGCGGCCAGACTGTTGGTTCAGTATAACGGCTACCGGCTTTAGTGTCCTGAGCTGCTTGAAATTTTTTAGAAAGGCCCCATCATAATCAGCAACAGAATGCAGGTGTAGGCGCATGACCGAAACATTAAGCAGAACCGAACTGATTTTAAAACTGATCGTTGAGCAGTATCTGCTGGATGGTTTACCGGTATCCTCCAAAGCGATTGCTGAAAATAAGGCGTTGTCAGTCAGCTCGGCCACGGTGCGTAATACCATGGTGTTGCTGGAACAGCAGGGGCTCATCCGCTCACCTCATACTTCAGCCGGACGAGTTCCGACTACCTCGGGCATCCGCTTATTTATCGATAAAATGTTACAACTGCAACCGATCAGTGATAGCTGGGCCGCCGAAATTAAAAAGCGCCTGGCACCGCAGTTGCCGGTGTCATTGCTATGCCAACAAGCCGGGCAGTTATTGGCGAACCTGACCGGCTGTGTGGCGATCATCAGTGCGCCCAAAGCCAGTGGTCGTGAAGTGCGGCAAATTGATTTGGTCCGCCTGGCCAGCGATCGCCTGCTGTTGGTGGTAATAGACGAAGACGGCGATATTTTGCACCGGGTATTGCAATGTGAGCAAAGTATTGATTCTGCAACCTTAAGCAAGGTGTTGTGCCTGTTAAATGCGGCGTTGTCCGGTGGGCAGTGGCAGGATGGTATTGCTCGCCTGGGTAATTTATTGCGCAGTGAAACGGGGCTGGCGCAGGCGCTGTTGCAAAAAGTATTAGGCCAGCTGAGTCTGGATGAATTTATGCAACATCAACCGCTGATTTTTGGTCAGCATCAGTTGTTACTAACACCAGACTATCAGCAAAACCCGGCTTTGCAGCAGGTGGTGCAAATGCTCGAGCATCCGGCCGGTTTAATGCAGCTGTTGGAGCTGGTTACTAATGATAACCAACCTAAACTGATTCTGGGTAAAGAGTCGGGCTTTGTCGAGCTGTCGCAGCTTAGTGTCATCGCGCAAAGCTACCAGCAGCAGCCGCATCGCTTTATCGCCCTGCTGGGTCCCCGGCGGATGAATTATGCCCGGTTAATCCCCTTGGTTGAGTCCTGCGCCGCCCAGTTAAATTTAAACTTGAATCGGCCAAATTGATCCCCATAATACCCCTACGCTAAATTGGAGTATTGTAACAATGACTGAGCAACACAAGCCTGCAGAAACCCCTGAAGAGCTGAACCAGACTTCCGATAGCCATGCCGATACAGTAGAGCTGTCGTCTGAGCAAACCATTATTACCAAACTGGAAGAAGAACTGGCAAAAACACAGGCACAGCTGGCTGAACAGCATGACCTGATGCTGCGCATTAAAGCCGAAGCGGATAATGCCCGCCGCCGTGCTGCGCTGGA
Source organism: Alishewanella sp. WH16-1 (assembly GCF_001441695.1). NCBI lineage: Bacteria > Pseudomonadati > Pseudomonadota > Gammaproteobacteria > Alteromonadales > Alteromonadaceae > Alishewanella > Alishewanella sp. WH16-1. Next base: position 144,034 of record NZ_LCWL01000112.1, read on the forward strand.
TGTGGAAAAGGCGCACAAGTTTGCGCTGGAAAAGTTTGCCTCTGACTTATTGCCGGTGATGGACAATTTGGAACGGGCGTTAAACTTTATTAACCGTGAAGATGAGTCCTTTAAAGCGATAATCGAAGGTATAGAGCTGACGATGAAGAGCTTCCTGGATACGGTGGCGAAGTATGGTGTGGTGCAGATTGATCCCGCCGGTCAGCCTTTTAATCCGGAGCAACATCAGGCCATGAGTATGCAGCCAACTGCCGATCTACCGCCAAATACCGTAACCTTCGTGATGCAAAAAGGCTATGAATTAAATGGCCGTTTATTGCGTCCGGCGATGGTTGGGGTGTCAAAAGCACCGGATTAACCCCGTTACATGGTTCCTGCCAAATTTTAGTTTGCAACGCCCGGTTAATGCCGGGCGTTCAGATTAATGACAAACCCCGGTTTTTTGACCGGGGTTTGTGTTTTCTGGATTCTGATCTTTTTTGCTCTGTCTTTTCTGCTTTCTTTTATTAAATCTGGCAGTATTGAATCTCGGATTTGTTATGTCGCAGAATGCATTCTGCGAAGGTGTATAGTGCCGATTTAAGGCCATAAAAAAGCGATAAAAAGGC
>NZ_LCWL01000060.1:0-43163 GCF_001441695.1 Alishewanella sp. WH16-1
ACTTGTGATCAAGAGACAGACTTGTTCGCGGGGCTTTTTTGTTGCGGTTAATCCGGCAAGGTTGCGTGTAGTTCACCCTGCAGGCAAAGGCGTTGACCAATGCCGACCATAGAGACCTGTTCGCACCAAAGGTGCAGTGGCTGCGGATGGTCAGCCAATTTTAACAATAATTGGTAGGCGCCCAACCTTGCCACAACCTCCCCGCAAACTCTGACCAGTGGCATACCGTTCACCAGCGGTTGCAAGGCTGGGCTAAGTTGTTCGGCATCGGTAAACGTGGCTTGCCACAGCGATAAGTTAAGCTGCTGATAGTCAGTCGTTTGCTCCAGCCTATCAAGTTCTGCTTCGTCGGCATCAATAATCAGAGTCTGTAAGCCGGCATAACTGCACTCTGCCAGCTCTGCGCCGGCATGAAACGGCAGTCGGCTCAGCCGTTTTAGTTTGACGCTGATTTGCATTAACGGCTCGCCATGCCAGTAGCTTGTTCAGCCTGTTCCGGCTCTTCCAGTAAGCCTTCCTGCTTTGCTACCACGCGGGCGACCATTAAATCACCTGAGACGTTGGTTGCCGTGCGCATCATATCGATAATGCGATCGACCGCAGCAATAAAGGCAATACCTTCCAGCGGCAAGCCAACCACACTCAGGGTGACGGTCAGCATCACCATGGCGGTGCCGGGTACGCCTGCTGTACCCAGTGATGCCAGGGTAGCGGTACCGGCAATGAGCAGATAATCCATAGTATCGAGCGGTATGCCGTAAATATGGGCAATAAAGATTGCCGCAATGGCAGGGAAGATGCCACCACAGCCATCCATATTAATGGTGGCACCCAGCGGCAACACAAAGCTGGCATAATTTTTCGATACCTTCAGCTCTTCGGTGGCAACCTTAAAGCTCACTGGCAGCGTACCGTAACTGCTGGCGCTACTGTAAGCGACCAGCTGGGCGGGCAGTATGGCTTTAAAGAATTGACGCCATGACATAGCGCCAAAGACTTTTACCATACCGCCATAGACGATAGCGATATGCAGCAGGCAGGCAAGATAAATCGCGCCAATAAACTTCGCCAGCGGCAACAAGGTTGCCAGACCAAAGCTGCCGACGGCCCAGGCCATCAGGCCAAAGACACCGAACGGAGTCAGTTGCAGCACCATGCGGGTGATGGCGTACATAATCTCCGCACCGGCGTTAACCAGTTTTTTCATCGGTTCCGCTTTTTCACCGACCTGATTAATGGCGATACCCACCAGTACCGCAAACACAATAATTTGTAATACCTTAGCTTCAGCCAGAGCGGCAACCGGATTGGTTGGGATCAGGCCGGTCAGTACATCAGCGACCGGTGGAATATCACGCTGTCGCACTTCAGTGGTGGTCAGTTGTAAAGCGTCGCCCCAGGGGACCAAACTACCAATGGTCAGGCCAATCAGACTGGCAATAAAGGCGGTAAGCAAGAATAAGGCAACGGTTTTAAAAGCCAAACGCTGCATTTTGCTGCTATCAGCAAGCGACGTAATGCTGTTAATCAGTGCAAAAAAGACTAACGGCACGACCAGCATCCGGATGGCATTAATAAAGAGTGTGCCCAGAGGTTTAAACGCACTGGCGTCCTGGCCGAGCAGCACACCGGTGAATACACCCAGGAGCAGGGCGCCCAGCACCCGCTGCCAGAAAGGAATGGCAAACCAGAACTTCAACATCGTTACCTCAATTAACAGTCAGTTAGCGGCTTTACAGCGGCAGCATCGCAGGGCGCTCAGTATAAAATGAAAAACGGCCACAACAAGGCCGTTTTGTCATAAGTTATAAGCTATTCGTAGCTAAGTGGATCAACGGCCTGATTTAAGGCGAAGGCTTCCAGCCGCTCCTGACAAGAGCCACACTTGCCGCAGGCCTTTTCTCGACCGTTGTAGCAGGTCCAGGTTTTGCTGTAATCCAGCCCCATCGCCAGACCATCTCTTAAAATTTCAATTTTGGTCTGCGCCAGATAAGGGCTGACAATATCCACCGGCTCATAGTTGGCGATCTGGCAGACATCATTCATCTTCTGCACAAACTCCGGCCGGCAGTCAGGGTAAATAAAGTGATCGCCGCTATGCGCACCATAATACACCGCCCGGGCACCAATAGAGTCGGCATAACCTACCGCTAGCGCCAGTAATATCATATTACGGTTGGGTACTACCGTTGATTTCATGTTATCGGCCGCGTAGTGGCCTTCTGGTACCTCAATATCGCTGGTTAGCGATGAGCCACTTAACAACTGATTGATAGCAGAGATATCAACAATTTTGTGCTTAACACCCAGTTCAGCACAGACCTGTTCAGCGCATTTCAGTTCTTTAACATGGCGCTGGCCATAGTTAAACGACAGCGCATAGACGTCGTGACCATCCCGTAGTGCCTTATGCAATACCGTGTAGGAATCCATACCACCGGAATAAATCACCACAACTTTTTGCGTCATTGGCTGCTCTCTCTTGTATAATGCCGGAAAATCGGGCCGCGTAGTATAGCGCAACACGTCCCGGCATGCATTAGCCGCTTGTAAGTGAGTAAAGGATCCCTAAGCTTGTATCAGGTAAACGAAGTATTTCAGACCATTCAGGGGGAAGGCCGGTATACCGGTACCCCAGCGATTTTTGTGCGGTTACAAGGCTGCCCGGTTGGCTGCAGCTGGTGTGATACCAAACATACCTGGACACTTGATCCTGAGCTGGCGATTACTCCGGACCAATTGCTGGCCAAGCGCGGCGACAGTCCGAGTTGGACCGGGATAACGCCTGCTGCGCTTCTGGCGCTGTTTCGACAACAGGGTTATCAGGCCCGGCATGTGGTGATCACCGGCGGTGAGCCTTGTATGTTTGACTTAACGTCACTATGCCAGACCTTGCACGCGGCGGGTTACAGCACACAAATTGAAACCAGCGGCACTTTTGAAATCAAGGCGCCGCCTGATACCTGGGTAACGGTATCGCCAAAACTGAATATGCCGGGGGGCTATCCGGTGCTGCCCAGTGCGCTTAAGCGGGCTGATGAAATCAAACATCCGGTGGCGATGCAAAAGCATGTCGACGAGTTGGTGGCATTGTTAGATCTGCATCAACTTAACGATAAGCTGGTGTATTTGCAGCCTATCAGCCAGCAAAAGCGGGCGACAGAGCTTGCCATTGCCAGTTGTATCAAGCACAACTGGCGGCTAAGTGTGCAGGTTCACAAATACTTGGGTATTGAATAACTTCGGAATGTTCTGATAGCCAACCCGGTGGTTGATCACTCAGGCGTTATGCGACAACCAGCCTTGCAGTTCTCGCAGGCAGTGTTCCGGGCTTTGCTGAGCCAGGTCCTGTTTTAACGCCGGCTGCATCGGTAGCAACTCCAGCCAGCGACCAGCCAGCCAGGCGGCATCATTAAGTTGTGGCTGCGGATAGAGTGCAGACAGTTGCGGATATTCAGCCAGTAAATCAGAGAAGGCTTGAGCCAACTGCGATTGCTCGCGAGAGAGCGAGCAAGTAGGCCAGTCAGACTGCGGTTGTACCTCGGCGACATGCAATTTATCGTCTTCCTGCCAACGCCGCACAATCCGTTGCCGGGCGACGCCTTTAATGGTAATACCCAGCAAACCGTCGGGCAGGGTTTCGAAGTCCTCTACCTCCACCTTACAGACCAGCGGCAGGATCCGGTCCGGATGCTGCTGACTGACAAAAGGGTTCAGACTTGCCATTGCAAAGGCTCTTTTGCCACTGACCGCCTCTTTTACCAAACGGACATAGCGTGGTTCAAATACCCGTAATTTCATTCTGCCTTGTGGTAACAGAAAACTGCTTAATGGGAACAGCGCCAATTGTTCGTTCATCTTACTACACTACCTGGAAAACACCTTTGATATTACGAGGCGCTAAACTAAGCAGATTGGCCAGATGAAAAAAATTAACTGCGCCGAACCGGGTCGTCTTTCAGTTTGGGTATTTTAAGCCCAAGTTCTTTGCCGCGGTTACGGGCATAGTAGGTACAACCATAAAACATCAGGCTCGCCAGCAGCAATTCCAGCACCGAAAACCAAAAATAGCTGCCACTGCTAACCCACAGATTAGTGAGGCTATGTAAAAAATACAGCATAACAATAAAGTTGGCCCAGGCGAAGGTATAGGCATGGCCTTTGATAATTCCCCACATCGGTAACCATAGGGGTAACCAGAGCAGCAACAGGGTACTCACCACACTGGGTTTAAGCGCCTGGTCCTCACCATAGCTAACCGGTGCCAGCCAGAGTTGCCATAATGGAATCAATAACCACAGGCCCCAGTAGCCGAGACGTCCAAGTAATAAAAAACGCCGGGTATCGGCGGCCATTGGGATACTATTTGCAGATTGCATTAGTCACTGAACCCCTGTTGTTTTAAACTGGCACTTAACAAGGCCAGACGTTTTCCGAATGCCAGCGCCAGCCGCTGCTCGTCGACACTGAGCTGATTATCCTGTTGCAGACCACTGACATGGCTGGGGCCATAGGGGGTGCCACCACTTTGGGTTTTATGTAGCTCCGGTTCACTATAAGGGACACCCATCAGTACCATACCATGATGTAGTAAGGGCAGCATCATACTCAATAGATTGGCCTCATTACCGCCATGTAAGCTGCCCGACGAGGTAAAAACCCCGGCGGCTTTGTTAATCAGCTCACCTTTTAGCCAGCAGGCCGTCGTGCTATCCCAGAAGGCTTTGGCTTCGGCGGCCATATTACCAAAACGCACCGGACTGCCAAACGCCAAACCATCACAAGCCGTCAGCTCTGCTTGCGTGACCGGTGGATGGCGGGTGGTTTCGCGGTCATTAAAACCGGGAATGCTGCGCAGCCAGGCCTCGGCACCGGCTTGTTGCACGCCATGGGCAATTTTCTCCGCTAAGGCGGCGACCGAGCCATGGCGGGAATAATACAACACCAGTACTCGGGCCGTCATGGTAACAACGCCTGTAATTGCTCCAGTGGCCGGCCAATGGCGGCTTTGTCACCCACCATCAGTACCGGACGTTCCATTAAGCGCGGGTGCGCGACCATAGCCGCAATCAGTTCAGTCTCGCTTAAACGTGGATTATCCAGACCAAGTGTCTGATAGTCTTCCTCTTTGGTCCGTAGTAGCGAACGTGCAGGCAGCTGCAGTTTCGCCAGCAAACTCTGCAGTTCTGTGGCATTAAGCGGCGTTTTTAAATATTCAACGATAGTAAAGTCATGGCCGCTTTGTTGCAGCCAAGCCAGGGCATCACGACTTTTTGAACAACGTGGGTTGTGGAACAGGGTAATCATCATCTCTCACTTACATCCGTTGCAACCGGTCAAATTCGGCTTGCAGTTGGCGTTTTTTGGCTTCTAAGCGCCGGTTTTCCAGCCTAGCTTCGGCTGGCAGATGATTCAAGGCTTCGTTGAGATCATCAATGGCTTTCGGGTAGTTGGCTAATTGGTAGAATAAATCTGCCCGGGTTTCATAATAGCGGGCAAACTCTTCCTTTTGCTTGTAGGCATCGGCGAGCAAATCCAGCGCCAGGATATTATCATCTTTGTAATACAACAGATTGCGTAGCAGGTGAATGGCCAGTTGATGGCTGCCGGCTTTGAGTGCAACGTTGGCGTAGTTAAGCGTAACCACCTGATTATTCGGACGTAACAGATATTCTTGTTGCAACAGGTCCAGTGCTTGTTGGTATTGCTGCTGGCCAATCATCACATCAGTCAGTACATCCAGATAGTACAGATTATGTGGGTCTTGCTCCAGCAGAGGTTCAATTTGAGCGCGTGCTGCTGCGTAATCTTTGTTATCGAGCAAGGCGACCGCCAGACCATAGCGATTGGCGCGGGTATTACCACCAGGCTCGGCCAATTTACGTTGGAAAATCGTCAACGCATCTTTGGTATCATGGTGATAGCGGGCGAGAACTCTCGCTTTGCTTAGCGTAAAATCCATGCTATCCGGCACGAAACGGGTTGGAAACTGTTGCGCTCTTAGCCGGGTATCACTGACCCGAGCCTGAGACAGCGGGTGGGTTTGCAGGAACGCCAATTGCTGGTTAACAAAGCGCGATTGCTCGCTCAATTTAGTAAAAAACTGTGGTACAGCATTAGGATCAAAGCCGGCTTCCGCCAGAATGGTCATGCCGATACGATCTGCTTCCTGTTCGTTACTGCGGGTAAAGTTAATTGCACTTTGCTGCGCCGCGCCTTGTGACGCCATCATCGCTGCCATCCCGGCTTCCGGATTCACCGTAGCCAGTACAATAGCACCGAGTAAGCTGGCGATAGTCAGCGGCGCGCGCTGGTTCTGTGCTTCGACAAAACGGGCGATATGGCGCTGGGTGACGTGCGCAATTTCGTGTGCCATCACCGAAGCAAATTCACTTTCGCTGTCAGCTACTGCCAGCGTGCCGGTATGCGAGGCAATATTACCGCCGAGCGTGGCGAAGGCATTAATCTGGCGGTTATTGACCCAATAAAACTTAAACGGGAATTTGACGTCATTGGCACGCGCCACCAGGCGGTTACCCAAAGCATTAATGTACTCATCGAGCAGGGGGTCATAGATCATCGGCAACTGACCACGGGTTTGCCGCATCATCACATCGCCCAGCTGTTTTTCTTTTTCCGGCGTTAGTGTTGAAAAGGCATTACCACCAATATCCGGCAGTTTATTCAGTGCCTGCGCCGGACTGCTCTGCAGCAGCATCAGCAGGATACTGGTAGCGAATGTCAATTTAACTGCTTGGCGTATCATAACAACGGACCTATTCTGCGGTACTAGCGGATTTTCACAAGCTTTGGCTGTTATCCGGTAACGAAGTTCAGTTTAGTGGCGCCAATAGTCGCCAGCTGCTGAATTTTTCTACGTTATCCAACTCATTGCCGGATCTGAGGCTAATTTAGCACAACCCGGCAGTTAAGCGACAGAGGCTTACTTAGCGAGCAGCCTTGTTGTTATACTGAGTCGGACTAACGATAACAACGTGGAGTAGGCATGCTTGATTGGTTAAGAAAGTGGTACACCAATAAATTCTCAGATCCGCAGGTTGTGACATTGTTCCTGATGTTAGTGTTAGGTTTTCTGGCGCTATATTGGCTCAGTGGCATGCTGGCGCCGGTGCTGGTGGCTATTGCTTTTGCTTACTTACTGGAGTGGCCGGTGGCCCGCTTGTGCCGGATTGGTGTAAGCCGCACTCTGAGCACGGCGTTGGTGGTGCTGGCATTTATGGGCTTGTTAACGCTGATCTTAATGTGGGTAATGCCACTCGCCTGGTATCAGGGCCGGACTTTATTGCGCGATCTGCCACAGATGATCGAAATTGGTCGCACCTACTTACTGCAATTGCCGGAACTCTTGCCTGGCATGGTCAGCGACGAGCAAATCTTGTTATTGATGCACTCAGTAGAAGAGCGGGTGATGGCCTTTGGCCGGCAAATGTTATCTACATCGCTGGCCTCGATTGTCAGCCTGGTGGCTTTACTGGTTTATCTGGTACTGGTGCCGGTGATGGTGTTTTTTATGTTGAAAGACAAAACCCAGTTGAGTGCAGGCTTTGTGCAGTTTTTGCCAGAGGAACGTAAACTTATTTCACAAGTCTGGCATGAAATGAACATTCAGATCATGAATTATATCCGCGGTAAAATGTTGGAAATATTAATCGTCGGTGGTGTCAGTTATCTGGTGTTTACGCTGTTTGGCTTAAACTATGCGCTATTATTGGGGATTCTGGTTGGGCTATCGGTATTAATTCCCTACATCGGTGCAGCCGTTGTGACCTTGCCTGTGGCGCTGGTCGGGTTATTTCAGTGGGGGTTTAGCGCGGAGTTTGGCTATCTGATGTTGGCCTATGGCATTATCCAGGCGCTGGATGGCAATGTGTTAGTGCCGCTGTTGTTCTCCGAAGTCGTCGATTTAAACCCGGTTTATATTATTATTGCTGTGCTGTTCTTTGGTGGCTTGTTTGGTTTCTGGGGCGTGTTTTTTGCGATACCGTTGGCGTCGCTGGTAAAGGCGACGATCAAGGCCTGGTCGACCCGGATGCATCCGGCAGAACCAGAAAATGCGTGAAGCGCAATAGGTTGTGTCGCCAAGCGCCGACACAACCACTTTTCCAGGGCGTTACCATAAGTAATCAATGCTCATACCGGCACTCAGTTGCCGGCCTGGTGCCGGTTCAAAGGCGCGGCCATTACTTTGATTGACAACGACAGCACCGACGTTCGCTCTGTCAGTCAGATTTTGTAATTCCAACCAATACCGTAGTTGCCAGTGGCCCAGTTGCTGCCTTGCGTAGGCGCTGAGATCAAACCTGACCGCGGACGGTGCAAACTGACTGTTCTGATCATCAATGGCAATGCGGCTACGATAATGGCTGCGCCATGCTAAATGCACCGGCAAACTGGCGAACGGTTGCCAATCGAGCTGCCAAAGGGCATCCCATTTTGCTACGCCTGGTAGTCGATTACCGGCCAGTTCAGCATCGACAAAGGCCGCGTCCAGCCAGCTTAAGCTGAGTTGCTGTGATAGCTGCGCTGTTATTTGTTGCTGCCACTGCGCTTCGCCCCCCTGCCGAGAGGTCGCCCCGGCATTACGATAGCTGGTGCGGCCGTTATCTGAACTGGCGACCAGTAGCTCGTCACTGCTGCGGATGCTGAACAGGCTGATACTGCCACGCGCTGCGCCGGCAGCATATTTTAACCCGGTTTCCCACTGCCGGTTTTCACTGGCGTTTAATGCCAGATTCAAACCACTGCCACTCGGCTGGTAAGCCAGTTCGGCCAGAGTAGGAGCCTCAAAGCCCAGACCCGTGCTAACAAACCAGGCCCAATTCGCACTTAGCCGATAGTTTAGTCCCAGGGCGGCGGCATGCTGATAGTAAGTCTTAGTGCCACTATCATCCGGATTGGCGCCGCTGATAAAGCGATCACGGATCTGATATTCCAGTTCGGTATAGCGCAGGCCGCCGTCAATACTCAGCGCGCTGTTGGCTTGATAGCTGACGCGCCAAAACAGGTCACGATTCTCAGCCAGATTGGTCTCATCGCGGCGTAGCTCGCCGCGCTGACCAAAATTGTTCACAAAGCCCTGGCGTTCGTCATCGCTGCTGACCCAGGCAAATCCCAGGGTAGTGCTCAGATCCGGACGCAAGCGCCACTGCTGTTGACCATTGATGCCCTGATATTGCCGGTCGAGCTGAATGTCGCCGCCAGCCGAGGTTATCGCTGCACCGGTAAACGCCAGCCGTTGCTGCACCTCACGTTGACCTTGCCAGACCGCTAATTGCCATGGGGTGTTGCCTTCATCCTGCAATTGCACGCTGAGCTGGCGTTGACGTGTCTGTTTCGTGGTATCAAATAAGGCAGCCTGACTGACGGTTTGCTCCGGATCCTGTCGCCACTGTTCGGGTGTCAGACTTAATGGATCCTGTAACAGGGGATCATAAGCCCAATCCAGACGCAAGCGTAAGCTCAGCTCGTTGCCGAGTTGATATTGCCACAGGCTTTGCAATTGTTGTTTGCGTGCCGCTGATTGCGGCCGGAAGCCGTCGGTTTCAAAATGCTTGGCGCTGAGACTAAATTGTTGCCGTTCTCCCTGCTGCTGCACGGAAAACTGGCTTTGCTGATGTTGTTGGCTCAGGGCATAGCTTGCGCCCAGCGCGGACGGGCGGTCGTAAGCGGTTTTCAAGGCAATCACACCACCAGCGCCATTGCCATAGAGCACCGCCAACGGGCCGCGTAATACTTCGATCTCGCCAATATTATCCAGCAAAATACTCGAGAGTTGGCCCTGACCATCCGGCGAGGAAATCGGAATGCCGTCCTGTGTCAGATAAATGCCGCGTACACCAAAAGCACTGCGACTACCAAAGCCTCTGATACTAAGACGGGTATCCTGAGCAAAGTTGGCCCGGCTATCAACCTGCAGTCCGGGGATACCCTGTAATAATTGACCGCTATCGATCAGTAAGCCGGCAGCAGGGATTGATCTGACCTCAATGCTGGCTGCGGCATCCAACCAGCTCTGTTGTTGTTGATTGGCAGTAATGACGATCACTTCCGGTGTTTGCGCCAGCGTTACAGACGATACCGCCAGCATAACGCTGGCGGTAACAGGTTTTAACGACCGAGCAGACATCAATTGCTTGCTGCCCGTAAGCGTAACAACTGCCCGTCAGCCTGGTCGGTTAACAGATAGACGGCACCATCCGGTCCCTGACGCACGTCACGGATCCGCTGGCCGATCATAATCCGCTCTTCATGGCTGACTTTTTCGCCATCCAGCTCTAACCGCACTAACTGACCGAAGCGTAAAGAACCCACCAGCAGATTGTTTTGCCAACCCGGGATCGCATCGTCGAGGTAGAAGGTCATGCCACTGGGTGCAATGGACGGCACCCAGTAGTGCAGCGGCTGTTCCATACCCTCTTTAGCGGTTTGACCAATTTTGCCACCGCCATATTCTTCACCATAGGTGATGGTAGGCCAACCGTAATTGCGGGTAGCGCGGGTGATATTAATTTCATCACCGCCCTGAGGCCCATGCTCATGCGTCCAGAGCTCTTTGCTAACCGGATGCAGCGCCGCACCTTGAATATTACGATGGCCATAGGACCAGATATCGTCCAGTACCTTGTCATCTTTTACATAAGGATTGTCTGCCGGCACACTACCGTCCAGGTTTAAACGTACGACTTTACCGTGGTGGTTATCGAAAGTTTGCGCGTCCTGACGGCGTTGGCCACGGTCGCCCAGCGTAACAAACAGATGACGATCGTCTGTTATCACCAGCCGGCCACCAAAGTGGTGACGACTTTGAAATTTCGGCGCCGCGCTGAAAATCACCGTGACATCCGTCAGCGTATTGTCGCGCAGCGTAGCCCGGGCCACAGCGGTGCTGCTGCCGCCAGCGGCTGGCTCGTTATAGCTGATAAAAATTTGTTGGTTTTGCGCAAAGTCCGGATGTAATAACACATCCAGTAAACCGCCCTGGCCGGCAACTTCAACTGCCGGCAAACCGGTTAACGGCTCACTGAGGCTGCCATCCTGATTGATATAGCGAATGCGTCCCGGACGTTCCGTCACCAGCATGCGGCCGTCAGGTAAAAATGCCAGGCCCCACGGATGCTCTAAGCCAGACGCAACTTTATCCAGCGTTAATTTGGCTTTTTCAGTATTGATATCCTGGGCGCTGGCACTGCTTAACGCCAGTGATAGCGTAGCGGCGAGTAACGAGAATGAGAGAGATTTTTTCATATTCAGCTCCTGTGACTGAAGGCTCAGTGCAGCTGTGCGCTGCGACCTTAATTGGCGTTTCGATGGTAGCAATCCGGCAGGCGTTCGCCAGTATTTTCAGGTAAAATGCCTGCCGAATCAGCTGAATCAGCTCTGTAAATAGTCCAGAACGACCTGATGATGGTTGCTGGTTTTGAAGTTATCAAACACTTTGGCAATTCGACCATCGGATTCGATTAAAAAGCTAATGCGGTGTAAGCCATCATATTCTTTACCCATAAATTTTTTACGGCCCCAAACGCCGAAGGCTTCCGCTACCTGATGGTCTTCATCGGATAACAGCGTAAAATTGAGTTGATCACGCTCGGCAAATTTGGCCAGCCGGGCCGGTGCATCGGTACTAATGCCCACGACCTGCACGCCGGCGTCTGCCAGCGTTTTCTGACTATCACGTAGCGCACAGGCTTGCACAGTACAACCTGGCGTCATCGCTTTCGGATAAAAGTACGCTAAAACCCGGCCTTGCTTGAGTAAGCTCGAGAGTTGTACCGGTTGTTGCTGTTGGTCTAATAGTGTGAAGTCGGGGGCCTGTTGGCCGGCGGTCAGGGTTTGCATAAGGGATCCTTATTGTTGGGCCTGAAAGTGTCCGCTCAGGCCAAGTTGTTGCATTAGAACAGCCAGTTCGTGTGCGATAATTGCAGCGTCAACGCCTTCAGGGAGTTCTAACGTCATCTGCGTATGCATCATTACACAATCAGGCTCAGCATGGGTTTCCGACTGCAAAGAGCCGATATAAATATTATGTGCTGCCAGCAGGCCGGTAATCGCACCTAGTGTGCCGACCCGGTCCGGGCCGCTGTAGTCCAATACGTAATGTGCAACCACCTGTGTACGTGGCCGCCCCGTTGTACGTTTACTCATGGTGGTTAGATCAAGTTCCAGCCCTAAGGCTGGCAATAAATGCTCGATGCGGCTAATGGCGGCCAGATCGCCAGCCAATAGCATAATAAAGGTGAACTCATTGCCAAAAATGGCCATACGGCTATCAATAATATTGCAATTACACTCGGTAACCAGCCGGGCCAGCTTACTAACAATACCGGTTCTATCCGGCCCGATAGCAGTCACTACCAGTTGTTGGGGCATAATAATCCTTGTGCTTAAAGCGAATAACAACGGGATAAAGCAGCGAGGGCGCAGTTTAACATACCGATTATTAATGTCACCTGCGGCACGGTTTAGGCTGCAGGACGAATGCATTCTTGTGTTTACTGGCCGCTATCTTTAACATAGGCGGCCATTTCATAAGATTGCGGAGCCGAAGTAAGATGTTCAGAGGTAGTTTCGTGGCCCTTATTACCCCAATGACCGAGCAGGGGCAGGTAGATGTAGCCAGTTTAAGTAAACTGGTGGACTTTCACCTGAAACAAGGCAGCGATGGTCTGGTCATTATGGGCACTACCGGTGAAGCGGCGACGCTAAGCCTTGCCGAACAACATGCGGTTTTGCAACAGGTTTGCCAGCAGGTTAACGGTCAAATACCGGTGCTTGCCGGTAATGGCGCCATGGCGACCAGTGACGCTATCGAGAAAACGCGTTATTTCGCAGATTTGCCAATTGATGGCTATTTAACGGTAACGCCGTTTTATAACAAACCCACGCAAAAAGGTATGCTGGCGCATTTTCAGGCGGTTGCCGCCGCAACAGATAAACCGGTGCTGTTATACAACGTGCCGGGGCGTACCGGGGTAGACTTATTACCGGAAACGGTAGCTGAGCTGGCAAAAGTGCCAAATATTGTCGGTATTAAAGAGGCCACCGGATCTTTGACGCGCCTGACTGCTTTACAACAACTATGCCCAGCCAATTTTTTACTGCTAAGTGGTGACGATGCCAGTTTTGCTGATTTTATGCTGGCTGGCGGCCATGGCGTGATTTCTGTCACGGCGAACGTAGCTCCGGCAACGATGGCGGCGATTTGTCAGGCTGCCGGTGCTGGTGATGTTGAGCGGGTTAAAACGCTGGATAGCCGTTTGCAGGCTTTGCATCGTGACTTATTTATCGAATCCAACCCCATTCCAACTAAATGGGCATTAAAACATATGGGGTTAATACAGTCGGATTTTCTGCGCTTACCGCTTACCCGGCTGGAACCAATTAATCAAAGTGCAATCGAACAGGCATTACAACAAGCCGGTATATAAGAGCAGGAGTAGTTTAGGTGCAAAAGTGGGCTAAAGGATGTGTCGCGATCAGCGTGCTGTTAAGTGGCTGTGCGGTATTTGAAAAAGACGCGACGGAAGACCGCCGTGCTGAGCAGATAAACTTAAAGATCCCGGCTGGTTTGGCGGTACCTAATCAACCGTCAGCTTATGATATTCCGCAGGTACAAACCTCGGGCGCGACTCAGGTTGATAAAAAGTCACCCACTTTAATCCTGGCTACGGCAACCAGCAGCAGGCTGGATGAGGAAGAGAAGCAAGCCCGGGTTTGGTTTGAACGTAATGATTATACCGGCGAATTACTGCCTTTCGTGCAGAATCAGCTACAGGCGTTTTTTGCCAGTCAGGAGATCGGTTTGACACAAACTGACGAGCAAGGCCTGGTGTATCAGACTGACTGGATTAAGCGTTCAAAAAGTTCTGGTTTTTGGTTGTGGAAAGAAGAACAGGCTGTCGATCAGCTGCGCTATCAGATAGAGCTGGCGCCAAGGCCACACGGCCGGGCACTGAGTGCAACCGTAACCTTACTAGAGCATCAGTTTTTCGATGCGGGTACGGCACTAAACGCCCAGGAAGCGAAAGCAGCAGAGGTGAATTTACTGAACCGGTTGATCAACCAGGTAGCGATTACTGAAGTACAAATCGCCAGAGAATTACGTCAGCAAGTTGCTGCAGTGTCGCTGGAGCCGGGGCTGGATAATGCAGGTAACCCGGCATTGTTATCAACACAGCCGATAGACGTAACCTGGTCGCAATTGGAAGTGCTGTTCGGTGAATTAAACCTGACCGTGACAGATTTTGATCGCTCAGTGTTTACCTATTTTGTCAGTTATACCCGTCCTGAGCGCAGTATCTGGCGTGCGGTGACTTTCCGCGATGCGCCTTTAGGTCTGCCATTAGACAACGGTGACTATCAGTTAGTATTGTCGAGAACAGCGAATAATGGCACCGCAATCAGCTGGTTGAACAAAAATGGCGAACCCTTATCGCCGGCTCAGGTTACTGCCTTGTTAGATCCGGTGGTCGCGGCAATTCGGGCCTCAGGTGCCGAGTTGTAAGATCGGAGAAAAAGTCATTTGCGAACAGGCCAAAGCCCATTATACTTTGCGCCTGATTTTCAGTGCCCGCCGTCCGGAGTAAAAAATGGTTCAAAAGACAACAGAGCTGTACCGTGGAAAAGCCAAGACTGTGTATCACACCACAGATGAGAATCTGCTGGTATTACACTTTCGCAACGATACCTCAGCCTTTGATGGTGAGCGTATTGAGCAGCTCGATCGCAAAGGCATGATCAACAATAAGTTTAACTTCTTTATCATGCAAAAGCTGGAGCAGGCCGGGATCCCGACGCAAGCCGAGCAGTTACTGAGTGACGATGAAGTACTGGTAAAAAAATTAACAATGATTCCGGTAGAGTGCGTGATCCGCAATTATGCTGCCGGCTCTCTGGTGCGTCGTCTGGGTGTCAGCGAAGGACAGCAGTTAACGCCACCGACTTTTGAGCTGTTTTTAAAGAACGACGCGCTGCACGACCCTATGGTCAATGAGTCACTGGCGGTGTCCTTCGGCTGGGCCACGGCGGAACAACTTGCAGAAATGAAGCGTCTGACCTACAAAGCTAACGAAGTATTATCTGCGCTGTTTGATGCGGCCGGTATGCTGCTGGTTGACTTTAAACTGGAATTTGGATTGTTTAACGGCCAAATCGTGCTGGGTGATGAGTTCTCGCCGGACGGTTGCCGGCTGTGGGATAAAGCAACCCGCAAAAAACTGGATAAAGATCGCTTCCGCCAGGGCCTTGGCGGCGTAGTTGAAGCCTACGAGGAAGTGGCGCAACGCTTAGGCGTGAATCTCGGGTAATACCGTCAGAATAAAGCCACCGTCAGGTGGCTTTATTTTAGCTAGTCGGTAACACCGTTGCTGAAGTAAAAAAAACAGGAGTGTGCATGGTGCAGAAAATTTGGTGTGTGCTGTTAAGCAGTTGGTTGCTGTTCAGCAGCGCTGTAATGGCTAAGCCTGAGCTGTATCAGGCTGAAGTGAGTGCCGAGCAAACTCAGCAACAATGGCAACGGGAAGCACTGACGCAGATCCTGGTACGGGTCACTGGTAACCCGGATATTATGCAGCGTGCCGAGCTGCGGACCGAATTAAGCAATGCCAGCAGCTATGTTAAGCAATTTGAAGCCGTAAGAGGCGAAGCCGGCAACAGGGTGCGGGTCCTGTTGGATGCCGAGCGGATCCGTACTTTGCTGCAGCAACTTCAGATCCCGATCTGGGGCGGTCAGCGGCCGGAAATGTTGTTCTGGATTGTTGAGCAAACCGGCAGCGAGCGCCGCTTTGTACGGCAGAGTGATGACCCCTGGCTGCAAGCCCTGACCCAGGTGATGGCTGAGCAGGCGCTACCTTTAACCCTGCCGCTTTATGATATCGATGACTTATTAAACCTAACCGAAAATGACGTCTGGGGCGGCTTCTGGGAGCCGATTTTACTGGCCAGCAGTCGTTATCGGGTCAATGAAGTGGTGCTGTTATTACTGGAGCAGAGCAGCGATACTGAGTGGCGCCTGACAGCGATCCGTCAGCAGGCCGGCCAGCAACAGCGCGATGAGCTAACCGGCACCGATCAACAGAGCTTACTGCGTGACTATGCCGCCTTGCTCAGTCAGCAGTTGGCGCGGCAATATGCCATTTTATTGGATCCGGCGGCCGAGCAGCAGGTGCGGATCCAGGTGCAGGGGACCAGCAGTTTGCGGGATGTGGTACTGCTGGAACGGACCTTGGCTGCAACCCTGGGCATTAAGCAGGTAAAACTGCTCAGTCAGGGCCAGCAACAAACCGAGCTGCAGTTGACGATTCAGGTATCACCAGCGCAATTACTGCAACTGCTTAACTTTGAACCCAGCCTGCAGCTGTTAACTGACAATAGTGCACCGCCAGCTTTTGACTGGGCTAATCCGGCGCCGCTGGTTACAGATGCGCCCCTGGCCGTTTATCAGCTAACTCGTCCCTGAATGCAGCCATTGCAGTTTACGCTGGCGGTGACGCTGCCAGAGGATGAAACCCTGGATAGCTTTTATGCGGCGGCAGAGAGCCCGGCGGTCAATTTTTTAAAGCATTACCTGCGCCAACCCGCTGGCCAGGCACCGGTCTATCTGTTCGGTGCCAGTGGCAGCGGCAAATCGCATTTGCTGTATGCCGCTTGTGTGCAGGCGCAGGAGCAGGGCCTTACCAGTCAGTTACTGACCTTGGAGAATATGGCAGAGCTTAGCCCGCGGTTGCTGGATAATCTGGAGCAGCTGGATTTGGTTTGCCTGGATAATATTCAGGCCATTGCCGGTGAGCTGCACTGGCAGGTCGCGATCTTTGATCTCTACAACCGCCTGGTGGAACAAGGCAAAGCCCTGATCATTGTCGGTAATCAGGCACCACAACAGCTGGGGATTACCCTGCCGGATCTGGTGTCGCGCTTACATGCCTGCACTAGCTTTCAGCTGCGGTTATTAAGTGATGACGATAAACAGAAACTGCTGCAACAAAAGGCCCGCTTGCGCGGTATTGAGTTGCCGGATGAAGCGGCGCGTTATCTGCTGAATCATCATGATCGGGATATCCGCTCATTGGTCAGTATCCTGGATCGGCTGGATAAAGCTTCCATCGTGCATCAGCGTAAACTGACCATCCCCTTTATCCGCGAAACCCTGCAAGCCGGTTAAACGCGTTTTACTGAAAAAGTCCAAAAAAATCCTTAACGTGCACTGCGTGCCGGCCGCTTTTTATTGTATGATTAGCGGCTTTGAAATTGATCAATCCTGGTGACACTGAGGATAACCATGAACCTGTCAGCGATATTACAAGAAGCGCTGGCCGCAGTAGCTGCGGCTAACGATATTCCGGCTCTGGAAGAGGTTCGCGTAACCTTTATGGGCAAAAAAGGCAGCATTACTGAGCTGCTGAAATCTTTAGGCGCGATGGATCCGGAAGCGCGTAAGCTGGCCGGCCAGCATATTAACGAGTTAAAGCAGCAGGTTCAGGACGCGCTGAACGAAAAGCGTGATGCGCTGCAGCAAGCCCAATTACTGGCCAAGCTGGCACAGGAAAAAATTGATGTTACCCTGCCAGGCCGTACTCTGGAGCAAGGTGGTCTGCATCCGGTCAGCCGCACTATAGCGCGGATCGAAAGCTTTTTCGCTGAGCTGGGTTTTGAAACCAAGCAGGGCCCGGAAATTGAAGACGATTTCCACAACTTTGATGCGCTGAATATTCCGGAGCATCACCCGGCTCGGGCCGATCACGATACCTTTTATTTTAATCCGAAGCTGATGTTGCGCACCCAGACTTCGGGTGTGCAGATCCGTACTATGGAGCAGCAACAGCCACCACTGCGGATTATTTCACCCGGCCGCGTGTATCGTAACGATTACGACATGACTCACACCCCGATGTTCCACCAGGTGGAAGGTTTGATGGTGGATAAAAATGTCAGCTTTACCGAGCTCAAAGGTATCCTGCATGACTTTTTACATAACTTCTTCGAAGAAGACTTAAAAATCCGTTTCCGGCCGTCGTTCTTCCCCTTTACTGAGCCATCCGCCGAAGTGGATGTGATGGGTAAGAATGGTAAATGGCTGGAGGTATTGGGCTGCGGTATGGTGCACCCGAATGTGTTGCGTTCGGTTGGTATCGACCCTGAAGTGTATAGCGGTTTTGCCTTTGGTATGGGCGTAGAGCGGCTGACGATGTTGCGCTACGGTGTGACCGATCTGCGCGCCTTCTTCGAAAATGATGTTCGTTTCTTAAAGCAGTTCAGATAAGCGGAGTAGCAAGCAATGAAATTTAGTGAATCCTGGTTACGGGAATGGGTGAATCCGGCACTGGATAGCACAGCCTTATCTGAACAGTTGTCGATGGCCGGTCTGGAAGTGGACGGCATGGACAAGGTTGCTGGTGATTTCCACGGTGTGGTAGTGGGCGAAGTCGTCGAGTGTGGTAAGCATCCGGAAGCGGATAAACTGCAGGTAACTAAAGTAAATATCGGTGGCGCCGAGCTACTGGATATCGTCTGCGGCGCCAAAAACTGCCGTCTTGGTCTTAAAGTGGCTGTCGCTACCGTTGGTGCCGTGTTACCAGGTAACTTTGAAATCAAGAAGGCCAAGTTACGCGGTCAGCCATCACATGGCATGCTGTGTTCGTTCTCTGAGCTTGGTATGGCGGATGATTCAGACGGTATTATTGAGTTACCGGTCGATGCGCCCATTGGTCAGGACCTGCGCCACTATTTAGCGCTGGATGATTTGAGTATCGAAGTAGACCTAACGCCAAACCGTGCCGACTGTCTGGGCATTAAGGGGCTGGCGCGGGAAGTCGCAGTACTGAATAAACTGAGCGTTTGTGAACCGGAAATTAGCGCGGTGCCAGCCACTATCAGTGACAGCAAAGCCATTCAGTTACTGGCACCGGCGGCCTGCCCACGTTATTTAGGTCGGGTGATCCGTAACGTTAATCTCAGTGCCGCAAGTCCGCTGTGGTTAACCGAAAAACTGCGCCGCTGTGGTGTCCGCAGTATTGATCCGGTAGTGGATGTCACCAACTATGTGCTGCTGGAACTCGGTCATCCGATGCATGCCTTTGATCTGGCGAAGCTGGACGGTGATATTCAGGTGCGCTTTGCCCACAGCGGTGAAAAACTGACGTTGCTCGATGGCAACGAGGTCACGCTGCAAGACAACACCCTACTGATTGCTGACCAGCAAAAAGCACTGGCAATGGCCGGTATTTTCGGCGGCTTGCACAGTGGTGTGACAGCGGAAACAACGGATATTTTCCTGGAAAGCGCCTTCTTTGCACCTCAGCTGATTGCCGGTAAAGCCCGGCAATACGGTCTGCATACCGATGCGTCACATCGTTATGAGCGCGGTGTTGATCCTGAGCTGCAACGTACTGCGATGGAGCGGGCAACGGCGCTGTTACTGCAAATTGTCGGTGGGGAAGCCGGTCCGGTGGTCGAAGCGGTGGCGCCTGAGCATTTACCACAAAAAGCCCCGATCCTGTTAACGGAAGCTAAGCTTGACCGTATTCTGGGACATCAGATCGCGAAAACAGAAGTCAGCGATATTCTGAGCCGGCTGGGTTTAAAGGTTACTGAAACAGCGGACGGCTGGCAGGTTCTGGTACCGGGCTATCGCTTTGATATCAGTATCGCTGAAGATCTGATTGAAGAAGTGGCGCGGGTGTATGGCTATAACAATATTCCGAATGTCGCGCCGGTAGCCGCCCTGAAAATGCGCAGCTTTAAAGAAGCCGCCTTAAGTGTTGACACCATGCGCCAGCTACTGGTTGACCGTGGTTATCAGGAAGCCATCACCTACAGCTTTGTCGATCCTAAGGTTCAGCAAAGCCTGTTCCCGGGCGTGGATGCGCTGGTATTGCCAAACCCGATTTCGGCCGATATGTCGGCGATGCGGCTTAACCTGTGGCCAGGTTTACTGCAGGCCGTGCAATATAACCAAAGCCGGCAGCAAAACCGGTTACGCTTATTTGAATATGGCCTGAAGTTTATTCCGGATGCGACAGCAGAAGGTGGCGTGCGTCAGGTACCGGTGATTGGCGGTGTGATTGTTGGTTCACTGGCCAATGAGCACTGGAGTATCGCTGAGCGGCCAGTAGACTTCTTTGATATCAAAGGCGATGTAGAAGCCTTATTGGGCTTGCTGTCAGCCAATGAGCAGGTACGCTTTAGCGCCGCTGAGCACAGTGCACTGCATCCGGGGCAAACCGCGCAAGTGTGGGTCAATGAGCAGGCGGCAGGTTATCTGGGGGCCTTACATCCGGAAGCCGAGCGCAAGCTGGGCATTAAAGGCAAAGCCTATCTGTTTGAATTAGAACTGGCTGCACTTGGTGAGCGGCACATAGTACAGGCGCAGGAGCTGTCGAAGTATCCGGCGAATCGCCGCGATCTGGCGATTGTCGTGAAATCTGATGTGCATTTTGCCGATATTGTTGCTAGTATAAAAAAAGTTGGCGTAAATCAGTTAGTTGACCTAAAATTGTTTGACGTATACACCGGTCAGGGTGTCGCAGACGGCTTTAAGTCACTGGCGATCGCGCTGACCTTGCAGGATAAGGCGCGTACCCTTGAGGATAAAGATATCCAACAAGTGGTAAATCAAGTGGTTAGCGTGCTTAAAGATGATTTCGACGCAACGTTGAGGGATTAAAGATGGCGCTTACCAAAGCTGATTTAGCAGAACGTCTGTTTACCAAATTTGGCGTGAGCAAACGCGATGCCAAGCTGATAGTGGAAGCTTTTTTTGAAGAAATTCGGACGGCACTGGAGTCGGGCGAACAGGTTAAGCTTTCCGGCTTTGGTAATTTCGACCTGCGGGTGAAGAATGAACGACCGGGACGCAATCCGAAAACCGGTGAAGACATTCCGATCTCGGCCCGCTGCGTGGTGACTTTCCGTCCGGGACAGAAATTAAAGTCGCGGGTTGAGACAGGCACCAGTAAGAAGTAAGGCTGTATCTTCGACAGAGACGGTAGTTAGGTAGCTAACTACCGTTTTTTTTTGCTTTTTTTCAAGATGATTGATCCGTTTGCACTACGGTGCTGTAAAGAAAACAAGTCAGTTATGGGTTAAAGAATATGGCAGTAAAAATTGGCATCAGTGCCTGTGTGCTGGGCGCGCAAGTGCGCTTTGATGGCGGGCATAAAGCCTCAACCTTTTGTACGCAGCAGTTAAAGCCACTGGTGGAGTATGTGCCGGTGTGTCCGGAGCAAGCCATTGGCATGGGTGTGCCACGACCGCCAATTCGCCTGCAGTATAACGCTGAGCAGCAGATCCGTTTAGTGCAAACCCGCGATAATAGTCTGGATTACACCGAGCAGATGTTGAGCTTCACCGCTAAGCTGCTGCCGCAGCTGGCAGATTTAAGTGGTTATATTGTTTGCGCCAAGTCACCAAGCTGTGGCATGGAGCGGGTAAAACTTTATGATGCCGAAGGTAATAACCTGGGGAAACAAGCTGTCGGGCTTTATACCCGGCAGCTGATGCAGCATTATCCCTGGTTACCGGTGGAGGAAGATGGCCGCTTGCTGGATCCGGCGTTAAAGGAGAATTTTATCGCCCGGGTTTTTGCTTGTTATGACTACCAGCAAAGTATGCGCGATGGCTTTAGTATTGGTAAGTTGGTGGCGTTTCACAGCCGCTATAAATTCCAGCTGTTGGCGCATAGTCCGCAAGCATACCGGCAACTGGGGCGTCTGGTCGCTGAAGCCAAGTTATTTCAGCCGCAAGAGTTGCAGCTGCGCTATCTGACGGAGTTAATGCAGGCGATGCGGCAAATTGCCAGCCGTAAACAACATACCAATGTGCTGCAGCATTTACAGGGCTTTTTTAAGAAAGTGCTGGAGCCAGCCAGCCGTGCTGAATTAAGCGAACTGATTGATCGCTACCGCCGCGGCTTCGTACCACTGTTAGCGCCGGTGACCTTATTACAGCATCATCTGCGGCGCTATCCAAACCAATACTTACAACAGCAAAGTTATTTTGCCCCTTATCCGGAACAATTAGGATTACGCGCCTGATGCAAACACCTGTACATCTGGTCTGGCTGAGACATGATTTGCGTGTCTATGATAATCAGGCACTCCATACCGCCTGCAGTGCTGCAGCGCATGACAAGGGCATTGTGCTGGCACTGTTTATCGCCACACCACTAAGCTGGAACGCGCATCAGATGGCGCCGCTGCGTCAGGACCTGCTGCGTCGTCGCGTGCAGGCGATGCAAACAGAGCTGGCGGCGTTGAATATTCCTCTGCTGGCAGTTGAGGGCACTGACTATGCCAGCTGCGCGCCATTAATCGCAGCGTTATTGCCGCTTGGTGTTAAGGCGCTGTATGCGCAAGTTGAATATGAACTGCGCGAGCAGCGGCGCGACCAGCAGGTTAGCGCCTTATTAGCACAGCAGGGTGTCGCCGCACATTGGTTTGACCGGCTTTGCATTATGCCGCCCGGCAGTATCCGCACCCAGCAAGGCGAGATCTATAAGGTCTTTACCCCCTTTAAGCGCAACTGGTTACAGCGCCTGGCGTCCGACGGTATTCAGTGTTATCCGAAGCCTACGCTGCAGACGGAACACACATTGTCGCTACCGGCATTAGCGCCGATGCAAGCGCCGGATCAGAGCTCAGGCGACTGGCCGGTAAGCGAAGCGGAAATCCTGACGCGGATGCGCAATTTTTGTCAGCAGCGGGTCAGCGCTTATCAGCAGGATAGGGATTTCCCAGCGATCGATGGTACCTCACAGTTATCGCCTTATTTAGCCATCGGTGTGATATCAGCACAGCAGTGTGTCGCCCGGCTGCAACTGGAGGCCAAAGAGGCACTGTGGCAGGAGAAAAGCGGCGCGGCGGTTTGGCTGTCTGAGCTGATTTGGCGTGATTTTTATAAGCATATCCTGGTCGCCTTTCCTCACTTAATCAAACACCGCGCCTTTCAGGCGGAGACCGATCTGATCCAATGGCCAAACGAGCAGGCACGCTTTACTGCCTGGTGTCGCGGTGAAACCGGTTATCCGATCGTGGATGCCGCCATGCGCCAGCTAAATCAAACCGGCTGGATGCATAACCGGCTGCGGATGATTACTGCCAGCTTTCTGGTTAAGGATTTACATATTGATTGGCGCTGGGGCGAGCAATATTTTATGTCAAAGCTGCTCGATGGTGACTTTGCGGCCAATAATGGCGGTTGGCAGTGGGCCGCGTCTACCGGCACGGATGCGGCACCTTATTTCCGGATCTTTAATCCGGTTACCCAAAGTGAGCGTTTTGACCCTAGCGGTGACTTTATCCGGCGATTTGTGCCAGAGCTCTCGGCGAAAACTGGCAAGGATTTACATTGGCCACACCGGCTGGTTACCCCCAAAGGCTACGTAAAGCCAATAGTTGATCATAATGAGGCTCGTAAACAGACGCTGGCGCTGTTTGCAGCAGTAAAAGGTAAGGCGGCGGAGGCAGTCGATGCTTGACCCTAAACTACAAGCGTTTTTAGATTTTTATAACAGTCTGTCTGCGAATGGTCTGGATGCCATCGCTGACTATTATGCGGAACAGGTACAGTTTATTGATCCGGTGCATGAAATTAATAGCCGCTCTGCGTTACAACACTATCTTGCTCATGGTTATCAGCGCTTAAATTATGCCCGCTTTACACCGGTAAGCGGCCTGTGTCAGGGCGAGCGGGGCTTTCTGAGCTGGCAGATGCGCTTTAGTCACCCGGCCTTTGCCAAAGGGCAGGAAATTCTGGTGCACGGTAGCACCGAGCTGGCCTGGCAGGATGGGCGGATTTGTTATCACCGCGATTACTATGATCTGACTGAAATGGTCTATCAGCATATTCCGCTGTTGGGCTGGTTAACCCGTCAGGTTAAACAAAAAATCGCTGCGAGCTAATAGTCGCAGCTTATGTCACTTAAATTGATGATAAGTATTTCATAAGGGATCTTATGCGTATAGCAGTAATAGGTGGCGGTATCGCCGGTATGCTCAGCTGGTATTTACTGAAGCAAAAATACCAGGTGACCTTGCTGGAAGCCAATGATTATCTGGGTGGCCATACCGCGACCAAGCTGGTGGAATACCAGGGTAAAACCTATCCTATCGATACCGGTTTTATTGTGTTTAATAACTGGACTTATCCGGTGTTTAATAAGTTTATTGCCGAATTGGGTGTGGCATCGCTGCCTACTGAGATGAGCTTTTCCGTTAAAAATACCCAACATAATCTGGAATATAACGGCAATAACTTCGCCTCGTTGTTTGCGCAGAAGCGAAATATCCTGCGTCCTTCGTTCTGGAAAATGCTGCTGGAGATTGTGCGCTTTAATAAGCTTGGTAAGCAGTTGGTTGCTGAAGATCATGCGGATCTGGATTTGGATCTCGGTACCTTTCTGGATAAACATAGCTTTGGTAAAGGTATTCGAGATAACTATTTAATGCCGATGGGCGCGGCGATTTGGTCAGCCGGTTTGACCGAAATGCCAAAATTTCCGGTGCGTTTTTTCCTGCGCTTCTTTAACAATCATGGTCTGCTTAATGTCAATGAGCGGCCACAGTGGGCGGTGATCAAAGGTGGCTCCAAAAGCTATGTTGACGCACTGCTGGCAAAGGCGGGCACTGATAGCATTCGCTTAAATCAGCAGATCAGCGGAGTGCGCCGTGACGAGACGGGTGTGACCATTCAATTTGCGGACGGTCATACCGAGCAGTATGACAAAGTCGTGTTTGCTTGCCATAGCGATCAGGCATTAAAGCTGTTGCAGGATCCAAGTAACGAGGAGCAGCAAATTCTCGGCGGTATTGCCTATCAGGAAAATGAGGTGGTGTTGCATACCGACACCTCTTTGTTGCCGGTGCGTAAAGCCGCCTGGGCCTCATGGAACTATAATCTGGACAGCCAGCATAGCGATCGCGCCACCCTGACTTACAATATGAATATTCTGCAGCGTTTGCAGGCACCTGTCACCTTTTGTGTTACGCTGAATAATACCCAACGTATTGCTAAGGATAAGATTTTGGGGATCTATCACTATGCCCATCCGGTGTATAACCATATGACCCTGGCTTGTCAGCAGCAACGCAGCCAAATTAACGGTCAGCGGCATAGCTATTTCTGCGGTGCCTACTGGTATAACGGCTTTCATGAAGATGGCGCCCGTAGCGCAGTTGACGTTGCCGCCCTGTTGGGAGTGGACTATTGATGCAGCCCGGTCACGCTGTCTATTGTGGCCGGGTCGGTCATAAACGCTTTTTGCCAAAGCAGCATGGTTTTGATTATCCCTATGCTGCCTACTGGCTGGACTGCAGCCAACTGACCCCTGCCAGCTTAACCGCGGTGGGTATTCAGGCTGAACGTTTCGGCGCTATTAGTTTTCGCCGTGCCGATTATCTGGCGGGTGATGCTGATTTAGCGCAGGCGGTACGCGATAAGGTACAACTGCTGGGTGGTACAGAGCCAATCGCCAAGGTGTTTTTACTGTCACCATTGGCCAGTTGGGGGCTTTATTTTAGTCCGCTGACGCTGTACTACTGCTATAACGACAGTGGTGAATTGCGTTATTTGCTCTGTGAAGTTACCAATACGCCGTGGAATGAGCGGCACTATTATTTGCAAACGCTAAGTAGCGAACAGCAGCAGTATAAGCATCAAAAAGCCTTTCATGTCTCGCCGTTTAATCCGCTGGATATGGAATATCGCTGGCAAATTGATGCGCCCACTGAGCAGCTGTTTTGCAGTATTACCAATTTAAAGCAGCAGCAGGCGGTATTTAGCGCCTGGTTTAAATTACAACGCTTTGCGCTGACCCAGACGGTACGCCGGCGGATCCTGATCCGGCAGCCGTGGCAAAGCGTACAGATTATGAGTCGTATCTACTGGCAGGCATTGAAGCTTTTGATAAAACGCGTTCCGGTGTATGCCCACCCTAAATCCCGAGGTTCTGAGTCATGAGTTTATCGCTAAGCGAAAAAGCGGTGTTTGATAATTTAGGCTGGTTTGACCGGCTGTGTCGCAAGTTTACCCTGAATTTTTTAAGTCAGTTACGCCATGGCAGTATTACCGTAATAGAAGCCGGTGAAGCGCAGCAGTTTGGTGATGCTGATGCCGAACTAAAAACCACTATTACAGTGACCGATCCAGCCTTTTATCAAAAACTGGTGCTGGCCGGTTCAGTGGGCGGGGGCGAGGCCTATATTCACGGTTTTTGGCGCTGCGATAACCTAACTGCGCTGGTGCAAATCTTTGCTCGTAACCTTGATGTTCTGGATAAGATGGATTCCACCTGGGCGCGCTTGAGCCGGCCAATGCTTAAGCTGCTGAATTTCCGTAACCGCAACACGATTTCACAGTCCAGACGCAATATTGCTGCCCATTATGATCTGGGTAATGCCATGTATCAGCTGTTTCTGGATCCGAGCATGATGTATTCCAGCGCGGTCTATCCAACGGCAGACAGTACACTAGAGCAGGCACAACAGCATAAGTTACAGCAGATCTGTGAACGTTTGCAGTTAAAAGCCTCTGATCACCTGCTTGAAATTGGTACCGGTTGGGGCAGTATGGCGATCTATGCCGCCCAGCACTATGGTTGTAAAGTCACCACCACCACGATTTCACAGCAACAATACGATTATACTAAGGCGCGGATAGCTGAGCTTGGCCTGCAGGATAAAATCACCTTACTATTTGAAGATTATCGCTTACTAACCGGTACATACGATAAGTTAGTCTCCATTGAAATGATCGAAGCCGTCGGCGATGATTTCCTGGATAACTACTTTGAAAAGTGTAGCAGCCTGTTAAAGCCAGACGGCATTATGGTGCTGCAAGCGATTACGATGGTCGATCACCGTTATCAACAGTATGTGCGTGAGGTCGACTTTATTAAACGCTATATTTTTCCGGGCGGTTGTTTACCCTCAATTAGCCGGATGGCCAGTGCTGTAGCCAATAAAACCGATCTGGTGATCCGTCAGGTACAGGATATTGGTTTTGATTACGCCAGAACCTTAAAAGACTGGTGTGATAATTTTATGGCACAGCGTGATGCTGTGCATCAGCTGGGTTATGACGATAATTTTATCCGGTTGTGGCACTTTTATCTGTGTTACTGTGAAGGCGGCTTTCGTGAGCGTGCCACCAGTGCGGTGCATTTGGTGCTCAGTAAACCGCAGAACCGCAGTGTGTTTTAACCCAGCGTAAAGAAGCAACAAAACAACAACGCCGGCATTATTGCCGGCGTTGTTGTTTAAAACTAACCCTGTCAGGTATCAGCAGCCGGTTGTTCCGGCACTAATAGCAAACCTTGTTCAGTGATCACAATTTTGCGCTCTTTATACAGGGTGCCGATGGCCTGTTTGAAGGCTTTCTTGCTGGCACCAAACTGCTGATAAATCAGCTCCGGCGCGCTCTTATCGGTTAACGCCAGTTTACCGCCGTTCGCTTTTAACTGCTTTAAGATCTGGTTACCCAGCACGTTAGCTTGCTCAAAGGTCGCTTTGTTCAGTCGTAAATCGAGCTTACCATCATCACGGACTTTCACCACATAAGCGGTCAGCTTGTCACCGCGGCGCAGCGGCTTAAATACTTCATTTTTATATAACACGCCAAAGTGTTGATGATTAACGACGGCTTTGTAACCGAGATCGGTCTGCTCACTGATAATCACTTCCACCTTGTCACCCTCTTTATAGGGGGCAGCGGTTTTATGCAGATGGCGATCCAGCTTGGTTGAGGCGACAATGCGGTTACTGACATCAACATAGCAATACACCAGATAGTGCTGGCCGACTTTTAGTGGAATTTGTTGTTCACTAAAGGGCACCAACAAATCTTTTTTCAGGCCCCAATCTAAAAAAGCACCGACTTTAGTGCTGGCGACGACCGGTAAATAGGCAACCTGGCCCACCATCACTTTCGGACGCTCGGTAGTGGCGATTAATTGATCTTCGGAGTCGAGATACAGAAACACATTCAGTTGTTGACCAGGCTGTAAATCCGCCGGTGCGACATTGTTGGGCAGTAAAATTTCGCCCCAGCTTTCGCCATCCAAATAAAAACCGAACTTAACCTGTTTCTTTACGGTTAGGGTATTAAGGGTACCCAGTGACATCATCGCTATTTTTGCCTTATTACAATCAAATAGCGGCGAGTATAGCGGTTTTAACGCTTTGCTGCTGCATAATCGCAGCAGCAGGGCTATAACTTGATAAAACCTTTAGTCAATAACGGCGTTGCGGGTGCTTTTTTCCGATCAAACTTCTGCCAGATTTTCTCATGAAAGAAGTAGCCCACGGTATTAACGGCCGGCTCGATAATGGCCACCAGACCGCCTAACACCAAATCACCGGTGATCAGGTAAGTTACACCAAAGGCAATACTAAAATGCATAATGGCAAAGGTAATGGTTTTAATCATAACGGGTCTCCCGAATCATCTGCTTAAGTAAATGATAGCGGTTCTCATTATTAATTAAAGTGAATAAATAAAATTGTGTTAATCATAAAATGTGATGAATCTTTCGTGCTATGGCAGCGTAAAATGGTAAGGTTCGCGCAATAGAGTAAAAGGTGGCAAGGTGGATTGTCGGCAATTGCTAGATATTAAGCAGTACGAGTTTTTGATGAACTATTTTATGCGCCGCCAGCAGGAGCTGAACGTAGCGGAGCTGAATGAGCCTTTTAGCTACGACGGTTTTAGCCTGTATGATCAAATTTTTCAGCAACTGACCAAGGAAGCGGAAGTGGCTTATATCGAATGTTTTGCCGAGCCACCACCGCCAATTGCTTTAACCAACCTGTATCATCTGGCGGAGTTAGAATTGGCAGGGCGCCGGCCGAGAATCAAAGCGCCGGGTACGCTGCAGTAATAGCTGAGCTAAAGTAACAAGCCTTAGTCTTCCAGGCGTTTTAGCGCATCCACCAGCATAGGCACATTTAACGGATCGTTAAGCGGCACCAGGGTACCCGCCGACCAGACGCCGTAGCTGCCGTCCTGGCGCAAGATCATCATCTTATCTTTGCGGATACTGATAATATCCTGCTGACTGATATTCAGTTTGGGCAGGGTTTCCGGCTGAAATAAATTATCGCCCAGCCAGCTGTTTTCGGTTTCACAGCCAATACTGCCCAATAAGGTCGGTAACCAGTCCAGTTGCTGACTACCATGTTGCCGGGCCTGACTTAACAGCGCCGGCCAGCGCAGATAGGCTGTAACCGGCGCCAGCTGAAATTTAGCATTTTCGCTATGTAGCGGCACGACGATTAGCCGGCTAAATTGCTGGTATTCTGACCAATGCCGGGAAAAGTCCGCATCAAATACGATATTTAGCCTGGCAGGTGTAAGCGCTGTGTTGGCCCAGGGTAGTAACGAATTCAGCTCTGGCGTGCGGTTAACCACTTGCACATCAGAGGTATTAACGCTGTTGAGCCAGGCTGGCATCGTCTGCAGTGCGCCGGCGGCATCCGCTGTCGCTTTAAACTGACCGTACAGCAGGTTTAACAGGGCTTCAGCAGCATTGTTCGGGACGAAATGCTGATCATGGCTGCGCAGGCCTTGTTGCTGTAATAAGGTCAAGTGTTCCGTGGTGATGCTGGCTGTAACCAATAATAAGGTCGGCTCGGTAGCGCCGGCCTGGCAGCTTAACAGCTGACTGCTGCGATTAGCGTGTTCCAGACTGAGCTTATCGGCCTGGCGTTTGGCGCGTTCGGTTAAATCTACCAACTGATAGCGGGCTAGTAAGCTTTTCGCCGTGGCCGGGTAGGAAAACGGCAGCACATTATCCTGGCGGGTAATATCAAAATTCAAGCGGGCATCGGCGTAGATGTGCAGCAGATGGCTGAGCATAAAGCTACCAAAGAATATGGCCAAAGCCGGTTGACCGACACCGGAGGCGGAGAGGCGGCTGATTTTTTTCCAGCAAAAGTTACTTAACCAGATCTGCAGCGTTAGCAACAGGGCGCCGACCAGCGTGACAATCAATACAAAATTGCGCAAATTGGTGACCACCTGCGCCCTGAGTAAGGCCAGGGTTTGGTCGAAGGATGCACTACCAAGATGATAACCAAGCTGGTTATAGACATAGGCATCAAAAATCAGCAATACCATGCCAATGGTGGCCAGGGTTGCGCCCAGGCCGCGGACATGTTTTTGATAAGGAAAGATCAGCGACAGTGGGAAAATGGTCAGAATAAAGAACATAAAGCACAGAAATGCGGTATGTCCTAACCAGTTAACCAGCAGATACACACTGCCCAACACCGTTTGTGGCAGGGGCTCTGACCACCAGAAACTGCTGGTTACCAGCAGCGCCAGCAGAATATTAAAAAAGGTAAACCAGTGTCCCCAGTTTAGTAACCGGTTAACTTTCTTAACTAAGGACAGGTTTTGTTCCAGCACCATAAGGCTTAATGTTTATCGCTTTGAATGGCGTCAGCCAGAGCCTGACTAAAGCTGCTGGCGACGGCGGTACGTTGCGCTGCCGGCACAGAGGTATTGATAATATGGCTAACCGCATTACCCAAACACATCAGACTTAGCTCAGTGGTGGCGTGTTGCTGGTGCAGGGTGTCGAGCAGTTGATTGACCAGCTTTTCAATCTGGCTACTGGAATATTTTGATACAATCGGCATGGATTACTCAGATTAAAGACGCATAAACAGATAGAATAGTAACAGAATTCAGAATAAACAGGAAAATTTATGTCGGTAGAGATGCAGCATCTGGCCATTAATTATATTGCGCTAACAGACAGTGGTGAGCACCAGGCCCACTATCGGGAGGCACTGATTGGACGTAGCGGCGCCGTAGCGAATTTGGTCGAGCAGCTTCACCTGGCTTATAACGGCAAACCGGCCAAAGGCTATGCTGCCTTTGAAACTGAAAAGTCACCCAAGGTGGCTTTGGCGCTGGCTGACTGGCAGAGCTGCAACAGTGATTATCTGGGGTTTAGCCGTGCTACCACCGACGCGCTGGTGCAGGAGTTATCCCAGCATCAACTGCCGGAGACCGGTTATTTACTGCTGGCACATTATCGTTATCTGGCCAGCGAATTCTTATTGATCTGCCTGCTGGGCAGTAAAGATCATTTTGAATTAACTGAGCAGCTGGAGCTGGCAACCTCCCGCCATCTGGATATCAGCCGGATGCAACTGGCGGCGCGGCTGGATCTGACCGAATATGCGGTAAATCGTGAGCAGGGGCATTACATCAGCTTTATCCGTGGT
Source organism: Alishewanella sp. WH16-1 (assembly GCF_001441695.1). NCBI lineage: Bacteria > Pseudomonadati > Pseudomonadota > Gammaproteobacteria > Alteromonadales > Alteromonadaceae > Alishewanella > Alishewanella sp. WH16-1. The sequence continues at coordinate 31,245 of NZ_LCWL01000060.1, forward strand.
CGCGCCGGGCGTAAGGTTGCGGATTTCTTTCTGGACTTTCTGGGTTGTGCCGAAGGCACTGATGCCAAAGCAAACAGTCAGCTGGTGTTAGCTTCGGTGGAGGAATATCTGGGGGCGGCCGAATTTGCGCCGGAAGAAAAAACCGCAACAAGGCGCCAGGTATTTGATTATTGTGAAGAGCGCGCGAAAGCTGGACAAGAAGTAGTGTTAGCTGAGCTGTCTGCCGTGGTCGATCCGGAGCAGGAAAACGGCTTCCTGCACTATTGTGCCGAGCAACAGCTGGCAGTAGCGGAGCAGTTCCCGGTAGAAGTTAAGGAGCTGAAAAAGCTGGTAAAATTTAACGGTACCGGCGGTGGCTTATCGCTCAGCTTTGATGAAAAGCTGCTCGGCGAGCGGGTGAGTTATGATCTGAAAACCGATACCCTGGTGATCAAGGGCACCCCGCCTAATCTGCGCGATCAGCTGCAGCGTTTTCTTCAGGGCTATTCGGCTTTTGAGCAGCAGGGGGATTAACCTCTGTTTCAGCCTGCGCGCCAGACTTATTGTCTTTGCCGTCTCCCGGCTGTTTTGGGAACGGCTCAGATAAGTCTTTCAGGCTGGGCATTTTGATTTTCGCCGAGTGTTTGATTAGTATGATATTGCCAACGATCACGCCAAACGCCAGTGCCAATGCCCAGAAAAGTGGCCAGTTCATCACTGCTCCTTACAAATATTTGTCACAAATTTCGAAAATAGCGTCGGCAATGCTGCCAGCACTTGCTGTTGCTCGGCAATAGGATGTGTAAGCAAAACGTGTTGTAGCAGCTCTGGACTGAAGGCTTGCAAACAAGGCTCTGCTAATGGCCGGTAACTCAGATGCCAGGGCTCAGCGGCAATACCACCTTGATAACGTGCGTAAGGCCGGAAAAAACCAAAACTTGTCATATGCTGTTGCAGCCAGTTGTTTAGCCGATAAAACGGGCCGTTAGTAGCATATTCGGCCGCGGTAAGTTGCACCTGATAGTCAGCAGGCACTGCAGCGGCGTCAAAAATATCACAGTCTGTTCCCCAATGATGGCGGCTGGCACCGGGGAGTGCCGAATACAGTAAGATCGCTTCCAATTTCGCCAATCCGCTAAGTTCAGTGATCGCAACAGGTTGTTGGGTTAGATCATAGACCGGACGCAGACCGTTGCATTTCGCTTGCCAGATTGTGGCTTGGCGCTGAAAACTGCGCCAGCCTGAAACCAGGCGGATCTGAATGCCCTCGCTGGCTGCAGCATGCTGCAGCTCGCGATAGGCGGGGATCACCTCTTGATGTAGCCATTGGTTATTCTCTACCTGCTGCATCGGGCTTTGATTCAGACCAGTCAATAAGCTGGCATCGGGTTTAACGCTTAGCATGTGCAAGCCGCTGTTGCAGGTTAACCAGCAGAGCGTGGTAGATTTCGGTCAGTTGGGTCAGATCGGCGATCGCCACACATTCGTTAATTTTGTGAATCGTCGCGTTAATTGGACCCAGCTCTATCACCTGAGCACCGGTAGGCGCGATAAAGCGACCATCTGAGGTACCGCCTGTTGTTTCCAGGCGTGGCGTGATGCCGCGCACCTGCTCAACTGCAGATACGGTCGCAGCGACCAAATCACCGCTGGCGGTCAAAAACGGCAAGCCATTTAAAGTCCAGTCCAGCTGATAATTCAAACCAAAGCGATCCAAAATGGCGTAGACCCGTTGCTGTAAAATTTCAGCGCTCACTTCGGTACTATAGCGGAAGTTAAACATCACCTTTAATTCGCCCGGGATCACATTCGATGCCCCGGTGCCGGCATGGATGTTGGCAATTTGAAAGCTGGTTGCCGGGAAGAATTGATTACCGTGGTCCCAAACCTCAGCGGCTAATGCCGCCATCGCAGGAGCAGCTTTATGCACCGGATTATCCGCTAATTGTGGATAGGCAACATGCCCCTGAATGCCTTTCACCACTAAATGACCAGTTAGTGAGCCTCGGCGGCCATTTTTAATAACATCTCCCAACTGTTTCCCACTTGAGGGCTCGCCAACCAGACACCAGCGGATCTTTTCCTGGCGAGCCTCCAGCGTTTCGATCACCTTAACGGTGCCATTAATAAAGGGCCCTTCTTCGTCACTGGTAATCAGATACGCCAGATCAAAGGCCGGCTCCGGATATTCAGCGATAAAACGCTCTGTTGCGACAACCATCGCCGCTAAGCTACCTTTCATATCGGCCGCACCTCGGCCAAACAACGTATCGCCGATAATGGTTGGGGTAAAAGGTGGGGTATGCCATTGCTCTATCGGGCCAGCAGGAACTACATCGGTATGTCCGGCAAAGCAGAATAGTGGTTTGCCTTGACCCCGACGCGCCCACATATTTAAGGTGTCGTGGAAAGGTAACATCTCGATCTTAAAGCCAACTTGTTGCAAACGCTCTGCCATGGCCTTTTGACAGCCGGCATCTTCCGGGGTAACTGAGGGTCTGGCCATCAGGTCTATTGCCAATGCCAGCGTTGGGTTTGCGGCGGGGTCTAATACTGTACTCATACGACTACCCTAAGATTGCTTAATAAAGGTTTGATAACTTTGCTCGGTAAACCCGAGTAAGTAGTGCTCAGCGTTAACTAATACCGGTCTTTTGATCAGTGCCGGTTGAGCCAACATCAGACTTAATGCTTTTTGCTCGTTCAGGTCAGTCTTATCCGCTTTACTTAGCGCGCGCCAGGTGGTACCGCGGGTATTTAATAGTTGTTGCCAGCCCAACTTTGCTGCAAATTCGGCAAGTAGTGTTGGGTCCAAGCCATCTTGGCGGTAATCGTGAAATTGATAGTCAACTCCGGCATGCTCCAGAAAACGACGGGCTTTTTTGATGGTGTCACAGTTCTTAATACCATATAGCATCATGATAGTGGTTTCTTCAGTTGCATTATAAAAAGTGGGTCTTGCCCGGCGGCTAGTCGTGATTGCCGGCAGTATAGCGCATCAATTCGCACCGGGCTGTCAAGGTAGAGCAGGCAGTATAGTTCCTCGAGATCCAGTTCCAGCTGCAGGAAAGCCAGATCCAATTGTAATACCGGTGTGCCCGTTGCAAGCATTTGTTCTTTTGCTGCCAGCCAATGTAAGCCTCGACCATTTAGCTTTGCTAGTTTGGGTGAAAGTTCCAGACATAGTTTGGTGCCAGATTGGTGTAGAAAGTGCAAGCGGCGATCAGCCGCTAATGTTGTCTGCAGCTGGCAGGCAAAAGGGGCCAGGATCAAACCGTGTTCAAGTCGTACGCAAACGGCAGCAGGCAGTAAATCTTGTTGATAGAGGGGCTCCGGATGTTGTGTCACCGGAAAAAGTTGCCCGGTAACTGGGCTCTTTACCGGCACTCCGCTTACTTTGCGCCAGTCTTGTTGCCAATTTATCACAGAATGCATCTTGCCCAACTCCGTAAAACCATTGACCAGATAATAACGTAAAGACCTTGTAGCTGCAGCATTTTTAGTTATCACTGTTGGTCTGCCGCTTGAACTGACAAGGTATCGACTTAGCGAAAATAACCTAAATAGCAGGTTAACTGAGAAAGACAGCTAAAACCCGTATTTTTTATAGCTAAGTTTTGGTAACGAACCGGCTTTTATAGGATTAATGCGGGATTTGTTGTCCACAGAATCTGTGGATAACATTGTTGGTAACAGTGGGCTATCTTTTTAGTTGACTGATTATATTGAATTATTATTGGTGGCATGAATTTTGTTAGTTTGGTTGATTGCCATAAAACTGTAAAAGTACTTAAAAATTAGTGTTGAGCTAACAAAAGCTTTGCATTTAAATGTTTAATAAATGTAAACATTTTGCGTTTTGCTGGTTGTTTAACGCAGTTCAATCCGTTCTTTTAGCGTGAATTTATGCTAAAGTTGGAGTGGTGTAATTGCTGTCATCACACAGTTTTAGGGGGAGTTGGTTATGCGTTTTTCGTTATTTTCAACCTTAACAACAGGTTGGCATTACAGTCGTGTATGGCCGACGAAAACTGAACTGAATGCGATTTTCCCGGAGAATAAGGTCATTTACTTGACCAAGCAGGGGGCTCGTTATCTTCCAGTATTAGCCGTACTAACGGCAGTGGCCCAACTTAAACTGCTGGGACCCGATTTTTTGGGACAGATCCTGGCTATGATGCTACTTTTAGTTTCGATGCCACTGCAAGGTTGGTACTGGCTTGGTGTTCGAGCTAATAGTGCGTTGCCGCCTGCCTTAATCAATTGGGGCAATGAGATTCGTGAGCAAATACAACAGCATAGTCAATCTCAGGGTATACCCGGCGCCCCTAAAAACTACTTTGATTTGGCTCGCTTGTTACAACTTGCTTATCAACAGTTGGATAAGACAGTCATGCGCCGCTGGTTTTAAGCGGCGCCAAAGCGACTAGGGTTTGAACACGGACCAGACCGGGGCATGATCAGATGGCCGCTCCAGGCCGCGGATCTCGTAGTCGATTCCTGATTCAACACACAGGGCGGCCAGCGGCGGTGTAGCCATTACCACATCAATTCTCAGACCGCGGTTATCGTCAAAGCCTTTTGAGCGGTAATCAAACCAGCTATATTGCGCGCCTTGCTCCGGATGTATCGCCCGGAAAGTATCGATTAGTCCCCAATCCTTTAGCTGTTGTAGCCAAGCGCGCTCTTCTGGCAGGAAAGAGGTTTTTCCCTCACGCAGCCAGCGTTTTGCATTTGCCTCACCGATACCAATATCCAGATCAAGTGGGGAAATATTGATATCACCAATCACCGCCAGATAGTCTGTAGCGCTGTTATGATATTGTTCCAGATAGCGCTGCAAGTCGGCATAAAACCGGGTTTTTGCCGGAAATTTGATTTCGTGATTGCGATTTTCGCCCTGTGGAAAATAGCCATTAAGTACGGTCAGGGTTTTATCGTCTGCCAAACTAAATTGACCTATCAGCATTCGCCGCTGTGCATCTTCTGCATCGCCCGGGAAACCGTACTGCATGGTTAATGCCGGTAGTTTACTCAGGATTGCGACGCCATAGTGGCCTTTCTGGCCAAAGTGATAGACGTGATAGCCCATTGCTTGTACTTCAGCCAACGGAAATTCGCTGTCCTGTACTTTTATCTCCTGCAAGCCGATAATGTCAGGCTGATGCTTATCGATTAATGCCTGAAGTTGATGAAGGCGGGCACGGATCCCATTAATATTAAAAGAGATGATCTTCATTCTGATTCCATTTATTCCAGCGATTGCATTGCGAGTTGCAACAGATGATAACATGGGCTGGCGCGGTAGCGAAATTGTTGGCGGCCGCCATAAAACACTGATAATTTCTGGATTGGGCCATGCCTGATTTTGCTTACCAACTGCAGCTAAGCAATAAGCGCCGTACTGTACAATTGCTGATTCGTAATGGTGCGGTTATTGTTCGTGCACCGAAGTCAATTTGTCGCCAATGGCTACAGAGCTGGTTGCAGCAGAAGCAAGATTGGGTTTACAAAACGCTAGCGGTACAGCCGGAGGCAGCACCCATTTGCTGGTTGACGCGCCCAACAGTGCTGTTGGGCGGTAAAGCCCTGGCGTATCAGTGGTCCCTGGCAAAAAAAAGTGGTTTAACACGAACAGAGCAGGCTGTAACGCTGTATTTGGCAGAGCGGATCTCAGAAAAGCGTTATCCGTTCTATTTGCAGAAGCTGTGGCGTGAGTATCTGACGACTGAGGCTGAGCAGGTGTTTGGGCAACTTGTTACAGATTATGCAGCTAAGATGCAGTTGCAGCCAAAGGCTATCATTATTGGTGATTGGCGCAGTCGCTGGGGATACTGTAAGCAAAGTGGTGAACTGGGGTTTAACTGCCGCTTGATGCAAGCCCCATTGTGGGTAGCGCGTTATGTCGTGGTACATGAACTGGCACATTTGCGACACATGAACCATTCTGCTGCTTTCTGGCAGCTGGTACAGGCTTTTGAGCCGGATTATCAGGCGGCTAAAGCCTGGCTCAACAAGCATCAACACGAGTTATTGGCATAAAAAAAGCCGACCCTGGGGGTCGGCATCTAAAGGACATCGATCTAAGGAGAGATGTTCACCAGCTTTACTTCAATTATTCAGACTAATCACTTTGAAAAAGATTCCCGACGTAACGCAATATTTTTAAATTTTTTTGGTTTCCGGAGGCACTTCTGGTTTAATCAGCCGGTTAACACAGAATAGAAGTTATGTTCGCGATTTAAGATAAGCTCAGACAGAGTGCCTTACCATGACTAACCCATTAAAATTATTACAGCTTTTAAAATTATTAGATTTAACCCGTTTAACAGAAACGGATTCCGGTTCAGATGTTGCTAAATGGCTGGACGCGATTCCACAGTTGCCGACGCCGGTTGCAGCGCTTTGTGTCTATCCGGCTTTTTTAACTCAGACCAAGGCTTATATTACTCAGCATCTCCCGGGCGCGGATTTAGCCACAGTCGTCAACTTTCCAGGCGGCACTCAGCCTTTAGCTGAAGTATTAAATGACATTAGCCATGCCATTGCCGCCGGTGCTACTGAAATAGATTGCGTGTTACCTTATCAGCAGCTCATGGCAGGTGACGAGCAGGGCGTGGCACAGTTCCTGGCAGCGGTTAGGCAAGCGACACCCAATATCTGTTTGAAGATTATTATTGAATCGGGCGAGCTGTTGACCGCGCAGCAAGTGGCTAAGGCCAGCGAACTGGTGATCGTCAGTGGTGCTGATTTTGTGAAAACCTCAACCGGTAAAGTACCGGTTGGCTGCACCTTGGAAGCGGCGCGGATTATTCTAACCAGTATTGCAGCAGCAAATCGCCCGGTGGGTTTTAAAGCCTCGGGTGGGGTGAAATCAGTGGAACAAGCACTGCAATTAGTTAATATGTACGAGGAAATTAACGGCAAAACTGCCATAAAACATGGGATGCGTATTGGAGCCAGCAGCTTGTTGACGGATGTGCTTGCCTTGTTACCACGCTAGTCTGTCTGGCGTCATTGCTTTGCAATGACGTCACCACAACAAGTCGCCTTGCAGGCCAGCGTCACTGCGTTCCGCTGTTCAATGCTGCGCATTGTCGAACCTGACGAAGGTTCTCACCTTCCCCTGATTCGTGTACTTGTTAAGAATTGTTTTAACCTAGGAGATTGATGCTAAGAAGGAAAATGGTGGAGGGGGAAGGATTACTCGCTGTGCTCGCCTTGCAGGCCAGCGTCACTGCGTTCCGCTGTTCAATGCTGCGCATTGTCGAACCTGACGAAGGTTCTCACCTTCCCCTGATTCGTGTACTTGTTAAGAATTGTTTTAACCTAGGAGATTGATGCTAAGAAGGAAAATGGTGGAGGGGGAAGGATTAGAACCTTCGAAGGCAGTGCCGGCAGATTTACAGTCTGATCCCTTTGGCCACTCGGGAACCCCTCCACGAGTGCGCGCATCTTATCAAACTGATTTTTGATGTAAAGCACTTTACTAAAGTTTTTTGTCTGTCTGCCGATTAACTCAGCAACTAAGATAAAATCGCAGAACTATGCAGCCGCTAATTAATGAATGGCAACTTGGTAGTAAGTTAAATCAAGCCTTGCAACAGCAGCATCGGGCTGATTTTTCGCTTTGGCTGGCGTTGTTGTCTCCGGCGATTGAAGAAATGGCGGCGTTTCAAACGCCGGTCAGTGAAGCCAAACCTGCTAACAGCGACCTATACCAAGTACTAGGTTTAGTGAAAACCCGAAGTTTTGGTTGGCAGCAGCATGATACCACGACGTTGCAACAACAAAGTGTTGCCATACAGCACAGCCTTGCGCAACTGAAGCTACATAGTTATTTGCAGCCGGAACCTTGGGTTTTGCAGGAAGACTCACGCAAGCTGGATTCGCAGATTATTGCTGATCTTGACGCCCATTGCCGTCGCAGACTCAATAGTGCACCGATTGAAAGACCTGCAACAGATGAAACCGCATTGTTTGAGATCTTAGAACAGTTAGCAGATGAACCTTTCTTTACCCCAGCCTGAGCCTTATTATTTGGTGTCGGGCGATAACAGACGGGTAGGCGACATATATCATTGTCCGCTAGGCAGATGTTGCTGGCATTGTTTTACTTTTTTCATGCTACCGCAAGGGCACAGATCATTTCTACCTAGTTTGACGGTGGGTTTGCTACGAAGTTTGCCGCTAACATAATACCAGCGATCCGCGAAGGCAAAGTCAGACACTTCGACAATAAAGTCCAGCTTTTGCTCATGGATAAAACTGGCAATAAAGCTTACCTGGCCAGCGTCCGGTCGGTTGGTTACCTCGATTATTTCTAATTTACAAAAATGTACCGCTCGCGCAAATGCACTAATCTCAGCCGCAGATTCTTGCTGCCGCTGTGCTGGTGCCAGTGTCGCTAGCAGATAGTCGCTATCAGCAAGGCAATATGCACTATAGCGGGAACGCATCAGCGCCTCACAGTTATCCGGCAACACAGCGCCACTGATATAAGGGTGACAACAGTGTTCAAATAACTGACCAGAACAACAATAACATTGCATAAGGATATCCTTCGCCCAGCGCTTTGACTCTACCTAAGACGTGATATTGAGTTAATCCCGCTAGCTCAACATCAACATCAACTTTACAGCTTCCAGTTTATCCTTTTTATTAGCCGCTGACAGCCCGGTTGTGTTAAGCGAGTTAGTGAGTTTGCAGCTGTATGTCTGCCAGGGTGTGCAGAACTTTCCCATATTGTTTCGCAGCGTGTTGACAGCGTGCCAGTTCAACATCCGATAGCGGCTGACAATTAATAACCACCTTGCAATCCTTATTACTTAGCGCAGCTAGGATAGTATTACTTGTGCTGCTTTGATCTTTTGGATGGACTAAGATGATCCGCTCCAAAGGTAAATGACAGGCCTGCCAAAATGCTTTAACGGGTTTTATCTGTGGCGCGACTAAAACGATCCAGCCGTTGGCACTGCGATGATGTAATAAAACCTTAAGTAAAATTAACTCCGAGCTGTCACGTTGCAGAGTGCTTAACGTATTTATGCTGGTGATAGTGTCTTTTGGGCTAAGGGATGTTGAATTTGGCAAGTTGTAGGCAAGCATCGCAACCTCTATCTGTTTATTTGTACAGTGTATGCATATACAGTAGTTGCTGTATAAATAAAACGCAAGTATTTTTTTTCGGTGGCAAGATTTTTTGTAGTCATATAAATGTCATTTGCACTCAGTACCATTGGCCAGTTGTCGTTAACGGAGCTGAAAGATGGCCGTTGCTGAAGTTTATTGCGCTGAATTAGAAAAAATATTGAAAGCCCGGGCGTTACAGCCAATCTTTCAACCTATAGTCAATCTCCAGGATGGCAGTATTAGTGGTTATGAGGCGCTGATTCGAGGCCCGTCAGATAGCCCATTACATTCGCCGCTGCAGCTTTTTAAAACAGCAGTTGCTTGTGAGCGGCTCGAGCAATTGGAAATGCTATGCCGCCAGCTAAGTATTGAGAGCTTTGCTGCGGCCCAAACTGACACCAAACTCTTTCTCAATGTGAATCCGTTACTGTTACTGACTGCAGATCATCCCAGTGGTCTAACTAAACAGATGTTAAGACAGGCGCAAGTTGATCCTTCTAGGGTTGTGATTGAAATTTCAGAACAGTATCAGGTAGAGGATGCCGAGCTATTAGTAAAAGCGGTACAACACTATCGACAATTAGGTTTTCTGATTGCGATAGATGATTTAGGCAGTGGTTTTTCCGGTCTTAAACTTTGGTCTGAACTGCAGCCTGATATTGTCAAAATTGACCGGTATTTTATTAGCGAGCTAGATAAGGATCCTACCAAACGCGCCTTTGTTCGGAATATTGTTAGTCTCGCTAAAGCTATCGGCGCCACTATTGTCGCTGAAGGTATCGAGACAGCGGACGAGTTGCGGTTGTGTCGCGAGCTTGGCGCTGATTTGGCGCAAGGTTACTTGCTGGGCCGGCCACAGGTAACATTAAAACCTGCGCTAAATAATACTGCCGCTCTACTCGCAAATCTGTTGCCGCTGGAAGGTGTGTTAGACAATGTCGAACAGCTGTTAATAAATGTCATGCCGGTTACTCATAACCAATCCGCGGCAGAGGTCGCGGAGCGCTTTCAGCAAGAACCTAAGTTGCAAAGTTTAGCGGTTTTACAGCAAGGTCGGGCGGTCGGTTTGATTTGTCGTAGCGATTTGCTGGCATTATTTGCCCAGCCATTTGGTCGGGCACTCTATGAAAAAAAACCGATCGGCAAGGTGATGAACGCCAAGCCAGTTATAGTCGATGTTCACTGTTCACTGGATGAAGTCAGCCAGATTGTCGCAGACGATGAACATAATGCTGCCAGTTGGTACTTCATTATTTGTCGTAATGGCCAATACCTCGGGCTTGGTTCGGTACGACAACTATTAAAAAAAATTAGCGAACGCAAACTGCAACACGCGCGCTATGCCAATCCATTAACTTTATTGCCGGGTAATGTACCGATTTACCAACGAATTGACATGCTGCTGCAACAGCAAGCTGATTTTGCCGTGGCGTATCTCGATCTGAATCATTTTAAACCCTACAACGATTTCTACGGTTACAGTAAAGGCGATATGGTTCTACTGATGTTGGCAGAGGTTATTCAACACCAGGCAGCTAATAAGCATTTTATCGGGCATATAGGTGGCGATGATTTTGTCCTGGTGAGTTCGCCCGGCGAATGTGAAACGCTGTGTCAGCAAATCTTGCAGCGCTTTGCTACGCAGATCTCGCATTATTATCGCCAGGAAGATCTGCAGCAGGGGGGCATTACCACCTTAAGTCGCAGTGGCGAACCTTGCTTCTATCCACTGCTAACTTTAGCGATCGGAATTGCGATACCGGATCCGCAACTTTGTCGCAGTCATCATGATGTTGCGGCACTGACCGCCGCTGCTAAATATGAGGCTAAACGCGTTGGTGGTAATGCGATTTTTTGCTCCCGGCGGCGTGGTCCGGAGTTACAACTAAATAAAGCACTGGCTAGACCATCTGTAGCGTGAATTGAGCTACAATGTTGCTCTTTACGCAGTAGCAGAGATAAGTAGATGTTGTTAGACGCTTTTGTAAGTCGCCACGGTGAGGCATTCAGTTTTAGCCGTCAGCACTCCTGTACATTCGCCAAACAAGTAGCCGGTGACTTTAACCCGATCCATGATGTCGATGCGAAACGCTTTTGTGTGCCGGGTGATTTGTTATTTAGCTATTTACTTAGCCGCTATGGCTTAAGTCAACAATTGAGCTGTCAATTTTCCGGGATGGTTAGTGCTGATGTGCTGCTGTACTGTAAACTGACCGAAGACCAAATTCAGGTCTGTGATGCTCAGGATCGGATTTATCTGACAATTCAATTTAGCGGCCAACATAGTCATGATTTGTCAGTGATTGAACCTTTGTTTCAAGATTATGTGCGCTTCTCCGGAAAAAACTTCCCCGATATTTTACAACCTTTAATGGCTGAACAAGGCGTGATGATCAATCCGCAGCGACCATTGGTTATTTACGAAAGTATGTCGCTGTCCTTTAGTCAGTTACCCACTAAGACAGCTAAGCTGTCATTGTCTGACAGTAAGCTGGAAGTCGAAGGTAAACGCGGTAATGTTACGCTTAGCTTCACTCTGGCAGAAAATGGTACAGTGATTGGTGAAGGTGAAAAGAAAATGATTCTGAGTAATCTGCAACCTTATGACGAAGCCGTTATGCAGCAAATGGTCGGTGAATATAATAATCGTCGCAGTGCTGCTGGTTGTTTTGAGCCAGCAGTTTGACAGCTAGATTTGAGTTCAACGATCAGAAACAAGCTTTTGTGCAAAAAACAGCCGAACAAACGCAATTTCAAAAATACTGCTTGCAGGCTGTTTTAAACTCCCTATAATGCGCATCCACAGAC
>NZ_LCWL01000016.1:0-40826 GCF_001441695.1 Alishewanella sp. WH16-1
CGCCATGCCCGGCGCACGCAATAAAAAGCCGGCGCTAGGCCGGCTCTTTTACAAAAACGAGACTAATTAACCGGTAACAGTGACGTTTTCAGCCTGTGGGCCTTTTTGACCTTCAGTAACTTCGAAAGTTACTTTCTGGCCTTCAACCAGCGTTTTACGACCAGTGCCGTTGATGGCGCGGAAGTGTACAAACACGTCTTTGCCGCCTTCACGGGCGATAAAACCAAAACCTTTTTCCTCGTTGAACCACTTCACTGTACCAGAAATTAACTGTGACATAACATTCTCTTACTTAAACAAAAGTTTGCCGGAGCTCCGGCGTCTTAAATATTACCGGCCAGGTAATCGAGCTGATAGATATTCAACCTCATTATCAGTGGCGCTGATGCTGTGGTCAACATAAATACCGGAGCGAACAGAACTTTCGTTGCTGTACAGGCCGTACCGGCGACATGGCAAGTTTTGCTATGTCACTTTTTGAGTGTAGCAGCAGATGTTGAAAAAATAATCACTCTGGCTGAATTTTTTTCCGCCGCACCGGTGCACTGCCATCGTCGCCGCCCTGAAAGAAACGTTTGGCTGTTGCAGTTGGGCTGGTTTCAGGTTTTGCCACTACCCGTGTTGCCTTGCCAGCACCTGGCTTAGTCAGCTTAGTTTGTGCGGCTTTCTTCGGCGCCATCTTAACTACCGGCTGACCATTAAAGCGCGCTGTAAGCCCCTCCAGGGTACTGAATTCTGCCGGCCGTCGTAAGAAGGCTTCGATTTTTTGCAGTGCCTGCCAATCCTTCGGCCCCACCAGCGAGATTGCGGTACCCTTGGCACCGGCCCGGCCGGTACGGCCGATGCGGTGTACATATTCTTCCGGATGTTTCGGCAGGTCAAAATTGATTACATGTGATACTTGCAACAGATCCAGACCGCGCGAGGCCAAATCAGTCGTTACCAACACCTGATACTTGCCGCTGGCGAAATCCTGCATCACTTTATTACGCTGTGCCTGATTCAGCCGCGCACTTAAGCCAATAGCGGGCAAACCGGCTTGCTGACAAAACTCGGCCAGCCGGCCGGCGTCATCGCGGGTTGCGGTAAAAATAATCAGCTGCTTCAGGCTTTCCTGTTGTAACAACTTCGCTAGCAGCGCTTCTTTGTGCGTTAAATGATCGGCAAAATAGAAGCGCTGGCTGATATCACTGTGCAGCTCGTGCCCGCTATTTACACTAACCCGAAACGGATTTTTTAACAGCGCCAGTGATAACGCATCTAAGTCGGTATGCTCCAGCGTGGCGGAAAACAACAAGGTCTGCCGTAAGCGATGATCGGCGGCTTTATTAATGATGGTCAGTTGCGGTAAGAAACCCAGATCCAGCATCCGATCCGCTTCATCCAGGATCAGCATTTCCAGGCCCTGTAAAAATACCGACTTATGCTCGAGGTGATCAACAAAGCGGCCGGGCGTGGCCACAATAATATCAGGCTGGCGTTTCAGCAGCTTTTCCTGATCATTAAAATTCTCGCCCCCCACCAGCAGCACGGCAGTCACCGGGGTATTAGCCACGAATAGTCGTAACTGGGCGTAGACTTGTTTCGCCAGCTCACGGGTCGGCGTTAAGATCAGCGCCCGCGCATCCTGTTTCGATAATGCCCGGCTTTTTAACAACCGCTGCATCATCGGCAGCAAATACGCCAGCGTTTTACCCGAACCGGTTTTGGACGAGACCAGCAGATCGCGCCCAACCATTACCGCCGGTATAGCCTCCTGTTGGATCTCGGTGGGCCGGGCAAAGCCTAAATGTTGTACAGACCGCAGCAAACGCGGGTCCAGCCCCATATCCTGAAATTGCAAAATATCTGTCTCCAAAAATCTGGCGCCTAGTATACCCTAATTGTCTGTGCCCGCCCATCGCGCTAGTATAGCGCCACCTAACGCACTACTGAGATGAATTAAAGATGAGTAATGCCCTGAAAGAACAATTGTTAAAAGCTGGCCTGGCTGATGCCAAAAAACTAAAAACTGTAAAAAAGCAGCAGCATCAACAACGGGTGCAAGCACCAAAAAATCAAAAAGTGATTAATGAAGCTAGTATTCTCGCCGAGCAACGTCGCCAGGAACAGGTCGCCCGGGATCAGGAGCTAAACCGGCAAAAGCAGGCTGAACTGCAGAAAAAAGCCATTGCCGCCCAGGTGAAACAGCTGATTGAAAGCAATCAGATTAAGATGAGTGGTGAAGTGGCCTTTAATTTTACTGATGGCAAGTTGGTGAAACGGCTATACGTTAATGATAAGTTGCATAGCGAGTTAACCCGTGGTTTACTAGCCATTGCCCGGCTGGGCGAGCAATATGCACTGGTTCCGGCGCAAATCGCCGAAAAAATCCAGCAGCGTCAACCCGACAGCATTATTTTGCTGAATAGCCGGCAACAGCACGAGCAGGCAGCCGAGGATGATCCCTATGCTGCTTATCAGATCCCGGATGACTTGATGTGGTAGAGCCGGGTACGGTTTACCGCTAATTAAAGGAGCAACACTATGCGGTCAATAATTCATTTAAGTTTTATCTTGCTGTTCTTCGTCAGCCAGGCGCTGTCTGCAGCTTCGGTGTGGCAAGTTAGTAAGGGTGATAAAACCTTCTATTTGGCCGGCACCGTGCACCTGTTAAGTGAAAGCGACTATCCTCTGCCGAAAGCTTATGACACAGCCTTTAACGCCAGCAACAGTCTGCTGTTTGAAACGGATTTGGGAGCCATGACGCAACAACAAGGGATGATGCAATTGATGTCACGGAATACCTATGCCCCCGGTCAAAGCCTGCAACAGGTACTGTCGGCTGAGGTGCTGGCGAAATTGCAAGCGGAAGCTGAAAAACGGCAATGGCCACTGAATTCTTTATTGCAGTTTAAGCCGGCTTTTGCGGCGATGACAATGTCGGTATTGGAATTACAACGCCTTGGCGCTGCAGGTACCGGGGTCGATATGCACTATTGGCAATTGGGCCAGCAACAAAATAAAACGCTTGGCGGTTTAGAAAGCCTGGACGAACATCTGGCGGTGCTGGATGCGATGAACCAGTTAGATGCTGATGAAGTTATCAGCTCTGCCTTAAGAGATATCGATAAGATTGCCGCAATGTTAGATGACATGATCGCGGCCTGGCGCAGCGGCGATGTTGCCGCTCTGGACAAGCTATTTTTAACCGAAATGCAGCAATATCCGGAAATGGAAGCCATTCTGTTGACCAAACGTAATCATGCCTGGATGCAAACCCTCACCACGCTGGAACAAAATAATGTGATGGTATTGGTTGGCGCCCTGCACTTGCCGGGCAAAGATGGTTTACTAAAGCTGCTTGCTGACCAGGGATATAGCCTGACGCAATTAACTGAGTAATACCTGGTCCTGCCTTCTGCACTACCACGTTCGCTATTGCTGGCGTGGTAGTGCTTGCTCTGGCAGCGGTAATGTTTCCCGGGCACGGATCCCCTGCTGCGCCGCAGTAAAATTGCTTTGTACCCGCCACTTCGGGCGGATTGGCGTCAGCGGTAATTCTCTTTTGCGTGCCACTAATAAGTAACTGGAGGCAAACAGAGACAGGAAACGCTCATTAAACTTCTGCCAGCTATTCTGCCGAAACTCTTGTGCCAGCATGGCGCTGCAAAAAAATCGCTGTTCAGCCATTACTTCAAAACCGATCAGGTGTAGCCAATCTTTGATCCTGGCAGCACTAAAAAAGTGTCCTTGCCAGGGCAATTGCTGCTGATACGCAGGTAAACAGCGCCATAACCCTAACCAGCTATGTGGGTTAAAGCCACTGAGCAACAAATAGCCGTCAGCGACCAGCACCCGGTGTGCTTCACGGATCACATGATGCGGATCATTCTGAAACTCCAGGCAGTGGCTGAGCAATACCGCATCGACACTACTACAAGAGATCGGCAACGCATCCGGCTCTGCCACAACATCAGGGGTAATACTGGCAGAGCCCAGCCGTAACTGATAACGCACCCGGCATTCCGGCGTGCTAAGTTGGCAGCTGAGATCCCCAACTTTTAACAAATAATAGCCAAAGATTTGCTGCCACCAGGGTGCCAATTGCTGCTCTAATGCTGCGGCCAAGGCCGGTCCCTGCCGGAAACTTTGCCAGTGCTTCGGCGCGTGCAGCTGATTTTCACGTAATGCCGGTTTCATGTTAAGGTGCAGCCTTCTTTGCGATGCATGGAGCCTTCAAATGCCAGAACTGATCCCGCTACCTGCCTTTAATGATAATTATATCTGGGTTCTGACCGAGCAACACAACCCCTACTGTCTGGTTGTCGATCCGGGTGATGCTGAAGCCGTGATCCCGTTTCTGCAGCAACAACAAAAAATACCTGCGGCGATCCTCATTACTCATCATCATGCCGATCATACCGGCGGTATCCGGCAATTAAAACAACACTACCCAGCTTGCCGGATTATCGGCCCCGCTGCAGAAGAATCCAGAATTCAAGGACTTGAACAGCTAGTGTCCGGCGGAGACCTGCTAAGTGTACCTGAGCTAAACTGGCAGTGCCAGGTGTTCGACCTTCCCGGCCATACCGCAGGTCATATTGGTTTTTATTCAGCGCCCGTTCTGTTTTGTGGTGATACTCTGTTCAGCGTTGGGTGTGGCCGCTTATTTGAGGGGACCGCAGAGCAGCTGTATCAGTCTTTGCAATCCCTGGCGGCACTGCCGGACGATACGCTAATCTGCTGTACTCACGAATATACCCTCGCCAACATTGCGTTTGCGCTTAGCGTTGAACCAGAAAATGTCGATTTGCAGTTGTACCTTAACTTATGCCAACAAAAACGACACTTATCTGAACCAACGCTGCCAGCGTTAATGGCTACCGAGAAAAAACTAAATCCGTTTTTACGCTGTGAAAACAGTAAGCTACAACGGAAATTTAATCAAAACTCGGCTTTGGCTTTGTTTACTTACTTAAGACGAGCCAAAGATCAGTTTAAATCCTGACTTGCAATGTCTGGTCAGACAGGTAATATCGTCTTTTTACATTTGGAACCATGTTATGACTGTAAGAATCTCTGCCGTTGTATTGCTGGCACTGCTTACTGGCTGTGTCAGCACGACAGGGTCTGACTCTGATAACACGGCTGTTACTGCAGTGCAGCCCGCAGTAAAACCCAAAACAGCTGACTTTCATCGTAATACCGCCTCTGCCGAACAAATTGCGGAACGACTGTGGACAGCAGGCCTAAGTGAAGAGCAACTGCTGGAAGCCACCGAATTAGAAGATTTGTGGCAACGGATCCAGACGCAACTCACCTTTAAAGTGCCACAAACCCGCCCCATCGTTGAACAACGTAATTTTTATGCCGATAATCAGGGTTATCTGGATCGGGTAGCCGGCCGGGCACAACCTTTCTTATTTTTTATCGTTGAAGAGTTAGAAAAACGGCAAATGCCGCTTGAGCTGGCATTGCTGCCAATTGTGGAAAGCGCTTTTGATCCCTATGCCTTTTCACCAGCGCGGGCCGCAGGCATGTGGCAATTTATGCCGGCGACCGGTAAACGTTTTGGGCTACAGCAAAATAGTTGGTACGACGGCCGACTGGATGTAATCCAATCAACCCGCGCAGCCCTGGATTACCTGCAGTACCTGTATAACACGCTGGAACACGATTGGCTTAATGCGATTGCCGCCTACAACGCTGGTGAAGGCCGGATTATGCGCGCCATTCAGGCCAATAAGAAACGCCGCTTGCCCACCGATTTCTGGTCATTAGATCTACCCAGTGAAACAACGGTTTATATCCCTCGTTTACTGGCACTGGTCGATATCTTACAGCGGCCGGAAGAATTTGATATTGTCTGGAAGTTTATTGCCAATGAACCAAAAATTGCGGTAGTTGACGTCGGTAATCAGGTTGATCTGAGTGTCGCCGCAGATTTGGCCGGGATCAGTGTCGCCGATCTGCAAGCACTCAATCCGGGATTTAGCCAGTGGGCAACGGCTCCTGGCGGTCCGCATCAACTGGTATTGCCATTGGACAAGGCAGAACACTTCTCAGCGCAATTGGCGCAGCTACCTGCAGATAAACTGATGCAATGGCAACCCTATCAGGTCAAAAGCGGCGATACACTAGGTGCTATAGCCAAGCGCTATCAAATCAGTGTTGCTGAGCTGCAACGCCTGAATAAATTAAGCGGCAACACCATCCGGATTGGCCAGAGCTTACTGATCCCCAGAGCGGGCGACGCCAGCCAGCAACTGGCACAGCGTCCGGCAGCGGTGTCCCCGGCAACAGCTACAGAAATTGTACATTTAGTACAACGTGGTGACACCTTGTGGGACCTTAGCCGTAAATTTGATGTTACAGTCGCGCAACTGCGAAACTGGAACAAACTCAGCGCCAGTGCCAGCCTGCGGGAAGGTCAAAAATTATCCATTTTCAGCACTGCGGCATCAGAACTGGCGGCTCAAACCAGAACGCTGAACTATCGGGTTCGTCCCGGGGATTCTCTGGCCAAGATTGCACAAAGATTCAGTGTAACAGTGGCGGATATCGTAAAATGGAATAACATTAATACAGAGCGTTATTTACAACCAGGCCAACAGTTAAAATTGCTGGTTGATGCCAGCGCGGTATAACGGCACCATGATGAAAAATTGCATAGCAGCTAGCGTTTTGGTTTTACTGCTGTTACTGAGCACTAAAGTCTTCGCCGACTTTAGTGTCGAGGGAAAACTTGCGCTGCAATTTGCCGATGGGCAACAGCAGCAGCAAGCTTTTCCCATGCAGTTAATCCGTGAACAAGGCAGTTATATTTTTAGCGTTGGCAGTCAACAGACCCGGCTCAACGCGCCATTACAGAAATATTCATTGGCGCTGATCTTACAAAACGATCAGGATGTTTGGGTGACGGATTTTGCTAATCAGCCGCTAAACGGCTTTACATTAGAGATTGCCGGCTATCAGATCACGCTGCGCCGCGACCCTCAAGCCCGCGCTGCACGCGGACGTTATGTGGTGCAACTTAACGATGAGATTTTCTATTTTAGCCGTGGTCCGGGCCAGATAAATTTCGTTTTTAATGAACAAGGCATTGCTGAAGTGCAGGTTAAAAGTATGTTTAAGCCTCGTCGTTAGCCTCGCGCTGTGGCTGTAACGGCGGCCACAACCCAGATAACAGACACAGCGCCGGCGCAATCAGCATTAACCAGAAATAAGGTAAAGGGATGGCATGCCACCAGGCATGTACCGCAGCAGTTAACTGAAACAAGATACCGAAAATACCGGCATAACATAACGCCCTGTTAGCCCACCGTCTGGGAAAGTGCCACATCTTAATCCTCCCGCTGCCAACGCTGCTGCTGCCGCTTTAAATTCGCCAACACCCGGGCAAATACACTTAGCAGCAACCGCTCCTGCTCAGTGTAGTAATGATAGTGTCTTACTGAGTCAAAGCCAACAAAGCCGAGCACACCATCAGCATCACGAATGGGTAAGGTTAATAAACTTTTTATACCTTGTGGCTGCAAAATTAATTTTAGTGCATCACGGTCGGGCAAGGAGGGAACATCTGGAATGTACATTTCTCGGCCATGTTGATGGGTACTCACCCACTGCGGAATAGCTGCCAAAGGCACCTGCTGTAATGACTGTATTTCCGGCATGATGCCCGGTGCGCACCATTCGTGAGTATTGGAACAGGTTTGCAACACAAAGTCATAATCGAAAATGTAAACCCGATCGGCTGCTACTGCTTGTCCTAACTCTTGCAACGTTTGCTGCAACAGTGGCGCCAGCATTTCTGCTGTGACGCCAACAAAGCGCTGGGTTAATTCCAGTAATACCGCCGTTAAGCGATCGGCACCGCGAAGAGGCACTTGTTGGCGTGAAATCGCGACATCTGGCAACTGATGCATAGTGACTAGCTGATAGCCGGGTTCAGGCGCATGACTATTCACCTGGTAGTAAAAGCCCGTATTCGCAGAGAAATACAGTGCGCGCAGTGTAAACTGCACGGCCTGACTTTGCTGCAACTGTTGCTCCGTCAAGCCTGTAACAATCTTAAATACGGCATTAGCATCGACGAATTGACTCGGCTCCGTCTGTTGCATTGCGGTCTGAAACAACGCCGTTGCAAAAGGTGCTTGCCGCCACCACTGAAAATAGTCTGCTGCCGTCATCCTGTCCTCGCCACTCCCTGCCTCAGATCGTTATACCACAGCCCTTATCACCGTAACATCGGGGCACGTCAGCTTAACGGATCCACTGTCAGTATTCAATCAGCAGCCCTGACTGTCGCCAGTTGAAAAACAACCAGCGCCAGAGCTGCATAATCTTACAGTTGGGCATCCGGTTGTTGTTCGGGCGCGGCTAAGGCAAAAGCCGCTAACTGCAAACAGTTATGGTTTATTTGACGGATTAGCGGGTAGGACTTGAGATCGACATTAAAACGCAGCGCGTTATAAACCTGAGGCACCAGACACAGATCCGCCAAACTGACTTCGTCAGCATAACAATACTGACCAGCCGTATGCTGCAGCTTCTGCTCCAGCGCATTAAAGCCCAGTGTCAGCCAATGTTGGATCCAGCGCAGCTTTTGCGCTTCATCCAACGCCAGCTCACCCGTCAGATACTGCAGCACCCGCAGATTATTTAACGGATGCAGATCACAGGCGATATCCAGCGCCAGTGCCCGCACTTTAGCGCGGGCGAACGGCTCTTGCGGCAACAGGCGCGGCTCGGGATAGGTTTCATCCAGATACTCGATAATCGCCAGTGACTGACTCAGGCTACCTTGCTCATCGACCAAGGTTGGTACCAGTTCAGCCGGATTCAGCGCCTGATAGGCGCTGCTATGCTGCTGACCACCGTCTTTGAGCAGATGCACCGGAATGGTTTCAAAGCTCAGCTGCTTCAGATTCAGGGCGATCCGCACCCGATAAGCGGCAGAAGATCGCCAGTAGCTGTAGAGTTTCATTGTCTCTGATACTCCACCACTTGCTGGTCAATGGCACCAAAAATACTCTGGCCCTGCTCATCCAGCATTTCCAACCGGATGCTATCGCCAAAGCGCATAAAGTTGGTACTGGGTTTGCCATCACGAATGGTTTCAATCATCCGGATTTCGGCGATACAGCTATAACCGACGCCACCCTCTTCAATCGAGGTACCATAGGCAGTACCTTGCTTATTCGATACCGTACCCGAGCCAATAATAGCACCGGCGCCCAGATTGCGGGTTTTCGCCGCATGTGCGACCAACTCGCCAAAGTGGAAGGTCATATCAAGGCCGGCATTGGGTTTACCAAAAGCAATGCCGTTGTAATGCGACAGCAGTGGCAGATGCAAGCGCCCACCCTGCCAATATTTACCCAATTCATCCGGCGTCACGGCCACCGGGCTAAAACTGGATGCCGGCTTGGATTGGAAAAAACCAAAGCCCTTGGCCAGTTCATTTGGGATCAAACCGCGCAGCGATACGTCGTTGACCAGCATCAGTAACCGGATCCGGCTTAATGCCTGTTCGGCACTGATGCCCATAGGGACATCATCCGTCACCACCGCCACTTCACCTTCAAAGTCGATGCCGTGCTGCTCACTGACGGCAGCAATAGGATCGCGCGGGCCGATAAAATCATCCGATCCGCCCTGATACATCAGCGGATCGGTCCAGAAGGTTTCCGGCATCTCAGCGTTACGCGCCTTACGCACCAGCTCGACGTGGTTAACATAGGCACTGCCGTCTGCCCACTGATAAGCACGCGGCAGTGGCGACTCACAGTCGGCCTGCACAAAAACTTGCTCACCCGGTACTGTGCCGGCATTTAATGCCTGATAAATTTCAGCCGCCTTCGGCGCCAGGCTGGACCAATGATCCAATAATTGCTGCATGGTCACAGCGATATGCGGAATAGCAATACAGCGGCTCAGATCACGACTTACTACCACGAGCTGCCCATCACGGGTCTGATTTTTTAACGTTGCTAACTTCATCTTAATTCCTTAACTGAGCGCTCAGGCTTTAACTTTCCAGCTATTCACATAGTCCGGATTTTCGGTAGCCAGGGCCGCCTCCCCAACCTCCAGCGCATCCCGGGTATCCAGCATCACTGCGACTTCATCGGTAAACTTTTTCCGGTACTCTAACCCCGCCTGAAAGGCTTTCGGATGCGGGCCATGGGTAAAACCAGCCGGATGGAAAGTAACCATGCCTTTTTCGATATTATCGCGGCTGAAGAAATCACCGGCATGATAGAACAGCACTTCATCGTAATCATCGTTATTATGATAGAACGGCACCTTTAACGCGCCCGGGTCGCTTTCAATTGGCCGGGGTACAAAGGTACAGACCACAAAGCGCTGCGCGACAAAAGTCGTATGGGCTGATGGCGGTAAATGATAGCGGTGGCTCATTAAGGGCCGGATATCGCGCCAGTTAATCCGCATCACGGCTAAATCACCATGCCAGCCAATCGCATCCAGTGGATTATAGGGGTAAGTAATCACTGACACCTGGCCATGGCGTTTTACCTCAACCTGCCAGCTTTCCTCACTGTACTGAGCTTTAAAGGCAGCATCGATTTTCGGGGTGTCCAGCATCGCCGGATCAAAGATCGCATGATTGCCAACCAGACCTTTTTCCGGCAGCTGATAGCTGTCGTTAGTGGCTTCAATCAATACCACATGCAATGGCTCCAGCGGCTCTAACCGCCACATGGTGGAACGTGGAATGACCACATAGTCGCCATCGCGCAAGGTCAGATGACCATAATCGCAATACAGCTCGGCACTGCCCTCATGGATAAACAGTAACTCATCGCCGTCAGCATTACGCACCAGCCGCGTCATCTTATCGCTCAAGCGCCAGGTGCGGAATTTACAATGCGCATTATGCAGCAGCAAAGGGACTGCCCAGGGTGAGTCGGTACTCACTTCCAGGTTGTTAAAATCAAACAAGCGGGGACGCAGTGGCCCCTGCCAGTCACTCCAACCGGTTGGTGCATGGCGGTGATGGAAATGCGTAGCCGGACCGAAAAAGCCACTACGACCGGTTTCCCGCTCGTAAATCGCCTGCTCGGGGAAATCGGCATGCGCCTGACGTGATACATCACCTTCTTTTAATGGAAAGGACGCCCATTTACGCATTGCTCAGCACTCCGCGCTGGATCTGATCTTCCTCAATCGACTCAAACAAAGCTTTAAAGTTACCCTCGCCAAAGCCTTCGTTGCCTTTACGCTGGATAATCTCGAAAAACACCGGGCCAATGACCGTCTTAGTAAAGATCTGCAACAAAATACCGTCTTTCATCGGTGCGCCATCAATCAAAATGCGCAGCTCTTTTAACTGCTCCAGATCTTCAGTATGGCCTTCAACCCGCTCATTGACCTTGGCATAGTAGGTATCCGGCGTTGGCATAAAGTCCATGCCGCGTTCACGTAAGGTACGTACCGTTTGATAGATATCGTCGGTGGTCAGGGCAATATGCTGAATGCCCTCACCTTTGTATTCGCGGATAAATTCTTCAATCTGTGACTTATCATCAGAAGATTCGTTAATTGGAATACGGATCTTGCCACAAGGTGCGGTCATCGCCTTTGATACCAGGCCGGTCAACTTGCCTTCAATATCAAAGTAGCGGATTTCACGGAAGTTACCGATCTGCTCATAGAAACCAGCCCACAGGTTCATATTACCGCGCATCACGTTATGCGTTAAGTGGTCCAGCACTTCCAGACCCACGCCATGCTTGGCCATCTCGACCTGCCAGTTATCATAGTATTTAAAGTCGATATCATAGACTGAGCTGGCACCATAGCGATCAACAAAGTACAGCAGACTACTGCCGATACCATACACGGCCGGAATATTCAGCTCCATCGGGCCAATCTGATTTTTATATTCTTTGGCACCGTTGGCTAGAGCATGTTTTAGCGCCGCAGCCGCATCTTTTACCCGAAATGCCATGGCACAAACTGACGGGCCATGCTTACGGGCGAATTCTTCCGCCTGAGAGTTCGGTTCTGCATTAATGATAAAGTTGATATCGCCCTGCTTATACAGCCAGGCTTCTTTCGAGCGATGTTTCGCCACTTCAGTAAAACCGAGTGAACTGAATAAGTCTTTTAGCTTCTGAATGCCCTCGGCATCGGCTGCGGTATATTCCACAAATTCAAAACCATCGGTACCCAGCGGATTAATCATATCGGTCATGTGTCTACTCCTGTCTTTTATTTATGGCGCCAAGCGCTTGAGCGCTATCATGCGGTAGCGCCAGAAAAAAGGAAGAGGCGGCATTATTGTTGCGATATCAGGCGCTGACCTGACAAGTGTAAAATTAGTGATACAGTGGCTAATTTAGCGGCAGCGACATGAATGGAAAGGCCGCCACTGCGCAGCGGCGGCCAAAATAGCGTATAGAAGTCAGCACAAAGCGTAATTAAATTTTTACAGTCTTCCGGCTAATACCATAATCCCGCAGTTTATTCGCCACCGCGGTATGGCTTAAACCGAGCTTTTTCGCCAGCTGCCGTGAGCTGGGGTAAGCCGGAAACAGCTTACGTAGTAAATTGGCCTCAAACCGTTTTACCGCCTCATCCAGGGTGCCATCAAAATCCTGCTCCAGGTA
Organism: Alishewanella sp. WH16-1; assembly: GCF_001441695.1. Lineage (NCBI taxonomy): Bacteria > Pseudomonadati > Pseudomonadota > Gammaproteobacteria > Alteromonadales > Alteromonadaceae > Alishewanella > Alishewanella sp. WH16-1. Next base: position 12,618 of record NZ_LCWL01000016.1, read on the forward strand.
ACCAAAGTCATTGGTATAGCTTGGCAACTGCAGATGTTGCTTTTCCAGCTCATTACCATCCAGCAGAGTAACGGCCCGATACAACGCGTTTTCCAGCTGCCGCACATTGCCAGGCCACGGATACTGCTGCAAAAACTGGCTGCAATTATCGGTCAGTTTCGGCGCTTTACGCCCCAGTCGTGCCGCGTAACGGGCAATAAAGAACTCTGCCAGCGGCAGCACATCCTGTTTGCGCTCACGTAGCGGCGGTATGCTTAGCGTCAGCACATTCAGACGGTAGAACAAATCTTCACGGAATTTACCCTCCTGCACCATCGCCGGTAAATCTTTCTGGGTAGTACAGATCACCCGCACATCGACCCGCACTTCTTTTTCTTCTGCCACCCGGCGGAAACTGCCATCCTGCAAAAAGCGCAGTAATTTGGTTTGCAGTTGCGGTGACATCTCACCGACTTCATCGAGAAACACCGTGCCGCCATTGGCTTGTTCAAAGATCCCTTTCTTACCCTCAGCCGTGCCGGGGAAGGCATTAGGTCCATAACCAAACAGCTCTGACTCGGCCACATTATCCGGCATCGAGGCACAGGGTACCGTTAAAAAGGGTTTGCCGTTGCGGCCACCGGCGGCATGACAGGCCCGCGCCAACAATTCTTTACCGGTGCCGGTTTCGCCGACGATTAAAATGGGCGCATCAAGCTGCGCCATGCGCCGGGCTTCCCGTACCACCTTGCGCATGGTATTGCTGCTGGCCTGTATACTGTTAAAGCTCTCGGCATCGCCTTTTTTAAAGGCAATCATATGCTGACCGAGCCGGCTTTCCGATTTCAGGTTAATTACCGCCCCGGCTAAAATGTCCTGGCCGGTTTCATCCGGCACCAATACCGGCAAAATATCGGCAATAAAGCGTTTGCCATGAATTTCCAAACGCCGGGTTTGCGCCAGTACATCCTCGCCCTCCAGCCAGCGCTGGAAATTAAAGCCTTTTACCATACCTTGCAGCGATTGACCGACAATGGCGTCATAGCTCACCGACAAGGCTTCTAATGCCGCTTCATTGATCACGGTGACATTGGCTTTCAGGTCAATGGCAATCAAACCATCAGGCAGGGTACGAAGCAGCGTCATCACCTCGTTATGTTCGCGCTCAGACGGCATAAAGGCGGTGGTTTTCACATCCTCCACGCCCTGGATGCGGCGCATCCTGGCCATCAATTCCTGGAACTGCTCAAAATTCACGGTTGGGAAGGAAACGAAGATCTTATTAAGCGACGGGTCAACTTCTATCCCCCGTAAATCGAGCTGATAGCTAACCAGTACATTAAGTACATCTTGCGCCAACCCTAATCGATTTTGACACTGAATTTCTAAACGCATAGCCGCCTTACACCTCTGGCCTGACCGATGCAGCATCATACGGTAAATTAAAGCAGACAGACCAGTTTTTTTGTAAAGAATTATGAACAAAAAAGGACGCACCGGGCGTCCTGTTACAATAAGAAAGTAGGCTTAGGCTGCCAGCAGCGCATCCGTCTTAGCCGCACAAATAAAATCATTCTTGTGCAGGCCTTTGATCGAGTGCGACCACCAGGTTACGGTCAGCTTGCCCCACTCCAGCAGCAGCGCCGGATGATGGCCTTCTGCTTCCGCCATTTCGGCCACTTTATTATGAAAAGCCCAAGCTTGTTTAAAGTTTTTAAATTTGTACTCGCGTTCCAGCTGTAAGATACCGTCACGGACCACAGGCGTCCAATCCGGGATCTGGCGCATTAATTCCGGCAACTCGGCCTCTGATACTTTTGGTGCATCAGCACGGCAGGCTTCACATTTCATTGCAGTTAATTCGGTCATGCTTGGTTTCCTAGCTTGCTTGCTTTTCTTTAGGGGGAAATTTCGGGGCATGTAAACCCAGGGCGCGCGCCTGCTCAACCAACGCCATCAGATCCAGATGGGCGATATCAAACAGATCATCGATGCGGTTAATCATAAAATAAATCGGCTGCATAATATCAATACGGTAAGGTGTACGCAGTACATCCAAGGCATCAAACGGCTTACGCTCTGGCAGCTCGGATTGCAGCGCATAACGGGTTTCACCCGGCGATGACAGAATACCGCCACCATAAATGCGAAGCCCGTCCGGCGTTTGCAGCAAACCGAACTCAATGGTAAACCAGTACAGTCTGGCCAGATACACCCGATCCTGCTTATTCGCCGCTAAACCAAGCTGACCATAAATATGGGTAAACTCTGCAAAGGCCGGGTTGGTTAACATCGCGCAGTGGCCAAAAATTTCATGGAAAATATCCGGCTCTTGCAGATAGTCAAATTCTTCGCGGCTCCGAATAAAGGTCGCTACCGGAAATTTCTTATTGGCCAGCAACTCAAAAAAGCGATCAAAGCTAATCAATGCCGGCACCTCAGCGCATTCCCAGCCAGTGGTTGCACGCAATACCTTACTGACTTCCTCCAATTGCGGAATGCGATCAGTGGGTAAATTCAGGCGTTGTAACCCCGCCATATATTCATCACAGGCTTTACCTTCGATCACACCCAATTGCCGGGTGATCAGCTCGTGCCAAATCTGATTTTCTTCATCACTCCAATGGATAATGCCGTTGGCATCCGATTGGCGCGACACATATTTACTGGTCTTAGTCATACACTACCTGTTGTCTTGATCGTTAACAGCACAGGGCTGCTGGCTCAGTATTTTGATTTTTATAAAAGGGAGCCGATGCAGCGGATACTAGACGATAGTGACGACGGTGTTAATCTTTGGTCCCGGAAAAAGCCACGGCTAAAGTGTAACAAAAGCATTACACCCTAATCGCTTTTCACGGTGATGACGGGGGCAATGCTGCCCCGCAGGACTAAGCGTGCTGACTTGCTGCCAACCAATGATTGACGGCAGTCAATAATTCATCCGGGTGAAACTTGGCAATAAATTGATCGGCGCCGACTTTTTTCACCATCGCCTCGTTGAACACCCCGCTTAACGAAGAGTGCAAAATAATATGGATCGGGCGCAGTGCCGGCTCAGCTTTAATTTCTGCTGCCAGCGTATAACCATCCATCCGTGGCATTTCTATGTCTGAAATCAACAGCGGTACGCGCTGCGTCATTGTCTCGCCCCATTCTTTGGCTTTATTCCTTAACCAATCCAGCGCTTCCTGACCATCCTTAACCAACTCGGATTTAACCTGAATACTGTCCAGCGCTCTTTTGATCTGATTACGCGCTACAGCGGAGTCGTCCGCTACCAGTACCAGGATTTTATCCAAGGCTAAACCCTGCGATTTGGCCTTGGTATCATCACTAACCTCTTCATCAACGGGCATAATTTCAGCATAAACTTTTTCAACATCAATAATCTGCACCAGTTTATTTTCTATCTCAGTAACCGCAGTCAGATAATGTGATTTACCAGCACCTTGTGGTGGCGGTTTAATTTGCTCCCAGGTCATGTTCACAATCTTATCGACACTGGAGACCAGAAATCCCTGCACACTGCGGTTGTACTCGGTAACAATCACAAAAGCATTTTCGGTTTTACCGATGCCCTTGCCGGTGGTCGCTTCGGCTAAGTCCAGCACCATCACCGGTTCGCCGCGCAAATGTGCAATACCTTTGACACAGGGATGCGAGCCTGGCATCTCGGTCAGTTGCGGGCACTGGATCACCTCCCGCACCTTAAACACGTTGATCCCGAATGGCTGCGGCCCATTCAGCCGGAACAGCAACAATTCGAAACGATTCTGCCCGGCCAGATTGATTCTTTGGTTTACCGAGTTTAACAAATTACTCATGCAAGACTTCCCGGAAATAACGTCGACTCAGTCTAGTTATAGCAGGTTTCCGGCGTCTGTTTTGGATTTAGCGCAAGCTTTGGAGTAACTTTTGCATTTGGTTGGATTATTGACGTTAATGGCGCCAAAGCCTGTTCCAAATCGGCCAAAATATCATCAACATGCTCCAGACCGACAGAGATCCTGATCAAGCCATCGCTGATCCCGGCGGCGGCCCGCTCTTCTGCAGTATAGGGACTATGGGTCATCGAGGCCGGATGCTGAATTAACGACTCGGCATCGCCCAGACTGACGGCCAGACTAAGCAAACGGCAACGATTGATCATCTCCCGGCTTTGCTCCAGGCTGGCGTTGAGCTCAAACGCCAGCACGCCACCTGCGGCCTGCATCTGGTTGCCAAGGAAGCGGTAACCCGGATGACCAGGCAGGCCCGGATAATGCACCACGGCCACTGCCGGGTGCGCCGCCAGATATTCGGCGACCTTTTGCGCATTACTGCAATGCCGCTCTAACCGTACCGATAGCGTTTTTAAACCACGGATAATCAGCCAGGCATCGTGTGGGCTGATAGTGGCGCCCATATCTTTTAGCGTGGTCAATTTGATGGTGCGGATTTTTTCTTCATCCGAGACAATAATGCCGGCCACTACATCACCATGGCCATTCAGATATTTAGTCGCGCTATGGATAATAATATCAGCGCCAAATTTCGCCGGCTGCTGTAACAGTGGCGTCAGGAAGGTATTATCAATCACCGACAGGATATTATGTTGCCGGCACAGACCACATAAGAAGGACAGATCCAACACCACCAGATGCGGGTTAATCGGCGTTTCGGCAAACAGCATTTTGGTATTCGGCTTAATGGCCGCCACCACCGCCGCATGGTCGGTCATATCAACAAAACTGACTTCAATACCATAGCGGGCAAACTGATGACTAAACAGCGCAAAACTGCAGCCATAAATGGCTTTACTGGCAATCAGGTGATCACCCTGCTGTAAAAACGCCAGTGTCGCGGCTGCCACGGCGCCCATACCGGTCGCCGTCGCTGCAGCATCTGCCATGCCTTCCAGTGCTGCCACCTTAAGCTCCAGCTCACGGGTAGTCGGGTTACCTAAGCGGGTATAAATATAACCGTCCTGCTCGCCGGCGAAACGGGCTGCGCCCTGCTCGGCATTGTCAAACACGAAGGTCGAGGTTTGGTAAATCGGTGTACTGAGCGCGCCATACGGCTGTTTGGTTTTGCCGGCATGGATACACAGGGTTTCAGCATGTTTATTATTATTTTTCATCAGGGTGTTCTACTAATGACTGCAACTTTGTTCAGCATTAACAGAAAACGCTAAAATGGGAAGCAAGCCAGACGGCTTGCTGTCTGAAATAATAAAAACTCTGACCAGTCGCTGCTGTCAGCTTTTGTTGGCAGTCGGCTCAGCCGGGCTAAAACGTTGTACTAACGCTGCCGCCAATTGCCCTGGTTGGACTTTCGCGGTCTGTTGTAAGGGTAAGGGTCTTAACTGTTGCTGTGCCAGCGTGCCCAAACGCGCCACCAGCAAACCTGCGACCACACCCTGTCCGGCGCGAGCTGATAATTTTGCGGTCAGTTCACTACTTAGCACATCGGCCGCCAAGTCTAACGCCAGCTCTGAGCTACCCGCCCACAGCAATGCCGCCAGTGCGCGTTTTAACAGCGCCAGACTGCGCAACTGCCCAACCGGCGCACCATACAGTAGTGCTAATTGTCGCAGCATCCGGCTACTGCGCCATACCACTAACAGCATATCAGCCAGCGCAAAGGGGCTGACGGCGACTGCCAGACTGCTATCCGTACCGGCACGCCAGATAATTTGCTGCGCTTGTTTGTCACAGTCCCGCATCACATACTGCTCAAATAACGCCAGCACTTCGGCATCACTGTGTTCAGGTTGCACAGCTTTACGCCAGTTTTCGGTCGCCGTGGCGTGTTCAGTAGTTTGCGGCATCGCCAGCAGAATCGCTTCACACAGTGCCATGGCCTCACCGTATTGCACAGTATTGCGGATCCGCTCGGCCTGTTGCTGCCATTGTTGATTACGTTGTAAACGGCGCCATAACCGCCATTCGCGCCAGGCTACTCCACCCAGCATACCGGCAACTAAAATACTAAAAGCGCTAACCAAAGCGCCGCTAAACCAACCTTGCTGCCAGCTTTGTTGCAGCCACTCCAGCCATTGCCACAAAGCCAACACCAGCAATAAACCGAGCGCCAGTAATGCCACCAGCAACAAGCGGCTGCGCGGTGCAGCAGCTTCAGCAGAGGGTGCGATATCCTCCGTCAACAGCTGCCCGGCACTGAATTGTTGTGGCATTTTTGGTAAATCCGGCTCAGGCTGTGTGGTCTGCGCAAAATGTTGCGCCGGCTTAAGTTCACTCATAGCAATTTGTCTCCCAGCAGGAATTCCAGCGCATGGTCCATCCGCACATGGGGTAAAGGTTGTTCCGGATTGTTGTCTGTCGGCAAAAAGGCCGGAAACTGAAATTGATGGCGCGCGAACAGCTCCGCGGTTGGTAACTCAGCGGGAACTTCGCCTGGAAATAAGGTCTGCGTTGTCGCGGTGTGCAGGTCCCGCCCGCTCAGTACCGCCTGGCGCTGCCCCTGATGCTCAACAAAGCCACTTTTGCTGGCTCGAATCGCCGCCAGCGCCATGGCTTCGCTTTTCGCGCTGGCGTACTGGCTTTGTTTTATTGGTTGTCGCAGCAGTTGTTGTAGCAGTAAAGTCAGGGCTTTATGCTGTTCCGGCGTGACATGATCGGCTTTGCTGGCGGCAAACAGCACTTTGCTGATTTGCGGTTTAAACAAGCGGTGTAACAGGCTGGTCGGGCCATAACGAAAGCTTTGCATAATCAAGCCTAATGCCTGTTGCAACTCCCGTACTGCGGCATAACCGGCATTGAGCGCCGCTAAACCATCAACCAACACCACTTGCCGATCTAACGCAGAGAAATGCTGCCGGTAGAAGGGCTTTATCACGTAGTCACAGTAGGTTTGATAATGTTGACTCAGGCGACTGGCCAGCGCTGAGGTCTGCTCCAGCTGCTCAGGTAATAGCGGTAATAATTGCAGCATCGGGGCGCCGGCGAGTTCTCCCGGTACCAATAAGCGTCCGGGCTGCTGCAAATAACAACCCGCTTGCAGGCTAAAGCTAAGTAATAGCTGGCGATAGCTATCAGTCAGGCGCTGTAGCTGCAGCTCTGAGACATCGTTTAAATCCGTGGCCTGTAACAACTCAGCAAAGGGTTGGCTCAGCGTCAGACGATGAGGCTGGCGAAACAGCTGCCAGCAAAAGGCCGACCATTGTTGGTAGCTTTGCTGTAACATCGGCAAATCCAGTAACCATTCCCCCGGATAATCAATAATTTCCAGTTGAAGTTCACTGTGTTGCTGCAGGCGGGAACGGATGGCACCGGTAGGCCGGTACCGCAATGTCAGATTTAACTGGCTCCAACCCGTGGTAGACGGCGGCCATTGCGGCGGTTGCCCAGCCAAATATTGTAAATTCTGTTCATAGGGAAAACGCGGTATCGCCATGGGCTGATTCTGCGCCAGCCGGCCGCCAAGGTAACGGCCTTGCTGTAATACACTGAAAAACGGTAGATGTTGCGCCTGGTCACCTTGTGTTAGCTGGTGTACCAGCGAGGTAATAAAGGCAGTTTTGCCGGCGCCACTAAGGCCTGTTACACCCACTCTCAAGTGGCGATCCAGGGTGCGATTGCCCCACTGCCGGCCATGATACTGAATACTGCCTAACCAACTCATCTTTGTCGAATACTCCGGAATTACAGGTTGTTAAACTCGCGGTTTAACTGAAAGCGACTGGAGGTAACATGGCGCTCCATATCACGCAGCTTTAATTCCATACTGTTAAACTGGTGACTCAGATGCTGCAATGCCTGCCGCGGTGATTCACCCCGTTGCCAGACCCGGGTTTTTAACTCTACCGGCCGATCCGCCAGACTGGCAGCATGCTCGCTAGCTGTGCCGGCGAAGGCCGTTTTCGACTTTTTTTCCAGTACCACCCAGGCGGCAATATAAAGTACCAGCACGATGCCGCCACCACCGAGGAAGAATGCTGACACGGTAATAATTCTTACCAGCCACAGTTCCCAACCAAAGTAGTCGGCAATCCCCGCACAGACGCCGGCAATTTTGCCATTCTCGTCATCACGTAACAGTTCACGTTTTTTACTGGTCATGCTGATTCCTCCATCTTGGACTTTCAGCGTCCAGAATGGCTTCCAGCGTTTTAATCCGCTCTGCCATCTTTTCGGCTCTGACCGTCAGTTCGTTTAACTGGTTCAGTTCGCCATCGCTGAGTCCTTGTTTGATCTTATTCTTACTGCGATAGTGCATAATCACCCACAGTGGTGCCACGAAGATCATAAACAGGATCAGCGGCACAAAAATAATCTCATGAATATCCATTGGTTAACCCTTCAAAAGAGACGCCTGAAATCAGGCGTCTTTATTCTGCATTTTGGCTTTTAATTCAGCCAGTTCCTGGTCAATCTTATCCTGTGCAGCCAGTTCTGCAAATTCATCTTTCAGCGACTTTTTGCCAAGATCATAAGCTTCAACCTGCGCTTCCAGCGTATCAATTTTTTGCTCATAACGCTCAAATTTGTACATCGCATCATTGATCTTGTTGCTATCCAGCGTTTTCTTTACTTCCAAACGGTTAGCCACAGTTTGCCGGCGCATCAGCATGCTCTTCTGCCGTGCTTTGGCGTCGGCCAGCTTTTCCTGCAGCTGCGTGACTTCATCCTGTAACTTGCTGATATGCTCGTCCAGATTCGCAATATCCCGCGCCACGGTTTCTGCTTGTTCAGCCGCTTTTTGGCGTTCAATCAGTGCTGAACGCGCCAGATCGTCACGCTCCTTGGACAACGCCAGCTCGGCTTTAGCCTGCCAGTCAGTGGCTTCTTCCTGTAACCGGGTGATTAAACGTTGCAACTCTTTTTTCTCGGCAATAGTTTTTGCCGAAGAAGACCGGACTTCAACTAACGTATCTTCCATTTCCTGAATAATCAGGCGCACCATTTTTTCCGGATCTTCTGCTTTATCCAATAAAGCATTGATGTTGGAATTCACGATATCGGAGAAGCGTGAAAAAATACCCATAATAATACCCTCTGTTTAATGATGACTAACATCGACACCTTTAGTTATTCAGGATCCTTGCCAACTTGCCAAAGTGAATTAACATCATGAAAAATAATATATTATTTTTATTTTAAATTGTACTGTCACTGGCGGGCGTTATGAAATACACTATTTATTAGTAATTTTCGCTAACTTGTGGTTTCTGATGAATAGAAAGTTCCAACAAGACAACCTGCTGGGGCAGGCCAACAGCTTTTTAAATGTGCTGGACCAGGTTTCTCAACTCGCGCCGCTGGATAAACCGGTACTGATTATCGGCGAACGCGGCACCGGTAAAGAGTTAATTGCCGCCCGCCTGCATTTCTTGTCACAGCGCTGGGACCAGCAATATCTTACGCTAAACTGCGCTGCCTTAAACGAAAACCTGCTGGAGAGCGAGTTATTCGGTCATGAGGCTGGTGCTTTTACCGGCGCCAGTAAACGCCATGAAGGCCGTTTCGAGCGGGCCAATGGTGGCACGCTGTTTTTGGATGAGTTGGCCAATACGCCAGCAATGGTGCAGGAAAAACTGCTGAGGGTTATCGAATATGGTGAATTTGAACGGGTTGGTGGCAACCGGCCGGTTCGGGTTGACGTGCGTCTGGTCTGCGCAACTAATGAAGATTTACCTTCAATGGCGGAGCAAGGGGAATTCCGGGCTGACTTACTCGATCGCCTGGCTTTTGATGTGATCACTTTGCCGCCGATGCGCGAGCGGCGTGAAGATATTCTGCTGTTGGCTGAACACTTCGCCATTAACATGGCACGCGAGCTCGGGTTAGAGCTGTTTAGCGGCTTTAGTGAAAAAGCGAAGAAAACCTTACTCGATTACGACTGGCCCGGTAATGTCCGTGAACTGAAAAATGTGGTGGAACGTGCTGTCTACCGGAACAACAATGGTTATGTCCCGGTACATCATATCCAATTGGATCCTTTTGAGTCGGCGTATCGGCCGCGGCAACGGATTAAAGCCCCGACTAGTAGTGCGCCCTTACTTACACCCGCTACTACCGCGGCAAGCCAAACGGTAGCGCCAACCAGCAGCGCAGCAATACAGCCAGCTGAACCGGACTTAAGTACTGCAGTGGATTTTAAAACGCTGTCACAAGACTTTGAAATGCGCCTGATCAAACAAGCCCTGGCCGCCAGCCAGTATAATCAGAAAAAAACCGCTGAACTGCTTAATCTAACCTATCATCAACTGAGAGGTTACATGAAAAAGTACCAACTATTGGACAGCCAGCAGTGATCAAATATTGTTTGTCAGCCGCCATGCTGGCCTTAGGTTTAGCCGGCTGTTCAGCCGAACAACAAGATCTGCGGGCCGATGGCCTGGTGTACTGCGCAGAAGGCGCCCCGGAGCATTTTAATCCGCAGCGGGTTACCTCGGGCACTACCATCGATATTATTAGTCAGCAGTTATATGATCGCTTGCTGGATATTGACGCAGCCAGCGGTGAGTTGCGCCCCGCTCTGGCCAAAGGCTGGCAAAGCTCAGCTGATGGCCTGGTGTATGAATTTGACCTGCGCCACGATGTGCAGTGGCATCAAACCGACTATTTTCAACCCAGCCGGGTGCTCAATGCCGAAGATGTGGTCTTTACTTTTAATCGGATTATGGATCCAGAGCATCCATTCCATTTTATCGGCGGCGGTATCTATCCCTATTTTCAGAGCGTTGACTGGGCGTCCCTGGTTAAACAAGTTAGCGCACCTGAACCATATCGGGTCAGATTTGAATTAAGCCGGCCCGATAGCTCATTTTTATCCAACCTGGCAACCGATTTTGCTGCCATCCTGTCAGCAGAATACGCGGCGCAATTATTGGCCGCCAATGCGCCACAACTGTTGGACAGCCAGCCCATTGGCAGTGGCCCCTTTATTTTCCGCGAATATCAAAAAGACGTCTTAGTCCGCTTTTATCAGCATCCGCACTATTGGCGCGGTCCGGCGGCAATGCAGCAACTGGTGTTTGATATTGTGCCAAACAATGCCCGGCGCATGGCCAAGCTGCTGACACACGAATGTGATGTGATTGCCTATCCCCGCTTAGCTGAGCTGGCTCTGGTTACTGAACGGCCAGATGTCAAAGTGCAGGAAAGCACCAGCATGAACGTCGGGTTTTGGGCGTTTAATACCCAGCGCCCGCCGTTTAATCAGGTTAAAGTCAGACAAGCGCTGGCGCTGGCGATTAATCAGCGGGCAATTTTGCAAGCGGTTTACTTTAATCAGGCAACCGCCGCGCGTTCAGTACTACCGCCCACCTCCTGGGCATTTAACCAACAGCTGGCCACGCCGGAATACAACCCGCAGGCAGCGAAAGCCTTGCTGGCTGAAGCCGGCCTGGCGAGTGGCTTTAATATGACAATTTGGGCAATGCCAGTACAACGGCTTTATAACCCCAATGCACTGAAAATGGCCGAACTGATCCAGGCCGATTTAGCTCAGGTCGGGGTTAACGCGACCATCGTCAGTTATGAGTGGAATACGTTTCGTCGTAAGCTGACTGAAGGAGAGCATGACTCAGTGTTGATTGGCTGGGCTGCGGATAATGCCGATCCGGATAACTTCTTTCGCCCTCTGCTCAGCTGTGCCGCACTGGAGAGTGGCAGCAACAGAGCGCAATGGTGTGATCCGGTATTTGACCGTATTCTCAATCAAGCTTTACTCACTGATGATCAACTGCAAAGACGCAGTTTTTATCTGGCGGCGCAGCAATATTTACAAACTGAAATGCCGCTGGTGGCGCTGGCTCATTCACAACGGATCCAGGCAATTAACAGCCAGATCGAGGGAGTGACCATTAACCCCTACGGTGGCATCGCCTTATTCAGTGCCAGGCGGGTCCAGCCATGATTAATTTTTTACTCCGGCGGCTGTTTTTACTTGGTACTGTGCTGTTTGGCTTAAGCTTACTGGCATTTAGCCTCGGCTATCTGTTCCCCGGCGATCCATTACAAAACTTCAGCGGCATCCGCCAGCTTGAACCGCAACTGCGCGCCGAGCTTACTGCGGCCTACCGCCTGGATCACTCTTATCTGAGTCAATACCTGGCCTTTCTGAACCGCTTATGGCACGGTGATTGGGGACTGTCATTGGCCAGCCAGCAGCCACTGCTTAGCGAAATCCGCCAAGTCTTACCCGCTACCATTGAGCTTACCAGTTATGCGCTGTTGGTGTCTTTTCTGTTCGGCGTCCCCCTCGGCATCCTGGCGGCGATTAAACCAGAGGGTTACCTGGGTAAGATCATTAATACCATTACCGTTGCCGGCTATTCATTACCGGTATTCTGGTGGGCATTGTTGCTGATTATGGTGTTTTCAGTTGGCCTCGGCTGGTTTCCATCCGGTGGCCGGCTTGGCGTGCTCTATGAAATTCCAACCGTGTCCGGTTTTATGCTGGTCGATATTTTTCTGGCCGAAACACCTTATCAACAAGCGATCTTTCTTGATGCGCTGCGCCATCTGGCGTTACCCACAGTGGTACTGGCGACCTTTCCCACCACGGTGATGATTCGCTTTGTGCGTGACGCGATGCTGGAAGTGTGGGAGCAAAACTATATTAAAACGGCCAAAGCCAAAGGATTAAGCCGGCTACAGGTACTTTACCGGCATGGCCTGCGTAATGCACTGTTACCGGTAATCCGTCAAATAGGTTTACAATTCAGCGCGCTGATTACACTGGCTATGCTGACAGAAGTGATTTTTTCCTGGCCGGGTATTGGCCGCTGGTTACTGGATAGTATTTATCAACGCAACTTTCCGGCGATTCAGGCTGGCTTGATGATTATTTCGGTACTGGTGATTACGGTTAATATGCTGACAGAAATTTTGCATACTTTTTTCAACCCTCTGGCCAGGAAACGCTAAGATGCGCAAGTTCCGGCTGTACTTTGAAGAGCAACATCGCTCCCCGCTGGCACAATTGTGGCGTGAGTTTGCCCGTCAACACAGTGCGCTGTTTGGTTTAGCATTATTTAGCAGTTTTTTACTGTTAAGTCTGGTCGCGCCCTTTATTACCCCGCATGATCCATACCTGCAAGCAGATAACCTGCTGTTGTTACCGCCATCCTGGTCAGAACAAGGTTTAGTGCAATATCCATTTGGTACTGACGATCTGGGCCGGGATCTGCTATCCAGACTGCTTAAAGGCACCACCTTTACCTTTGGTCTGGCACTGGTGACGGTGATAGGTGCTTTGCTGGCCGGTTTGGCACTGGGTGCGCTGGCTGGTATGAGCCAAGGTATGAAATCGAGTTTTTTTAATCATTTACTTGATCTTATTCTGACCATCCCATCGTTGTTACTGGCCATTATTATTGTTGCGGTACTCGGCCCGGGTTTGGCAAACACCGCCTGGGCGGTCAGCCTGGCTTTGCTGCCACAATTTGTGCATGGTATTCGTAACGCCATCAATGAACAGCTGAAAAAGGACTATGTTACCGCTTACCGGTTGGATGGTGCCAACAACTGGCAAGTATTAACCCGGCTAATTATTCCCAATATCTGGGAGAAAATTATTGTAATGAGCAGTATGGCGCTATCCACCGCCATTCTGGATATCGCGGCTTTGGGTTTCCTGAGTTTGGGTGCGCAGGCCCCCATCCCGGAATGGGGAGCTATGATCAGCGACTCACTGGATTTAATTTATTTAGCCCCGGCTAGTGTCGCCATCCCAGGTTTATTAATTTTTGCAGCCGTGCTATCGGTTAATCTGGTGGGTGACGGTCTGAAAACGGCGATGCAACGCCGACGGGAGAGCTAATGCTGTTGCTCGATATTAAAAATCTGACCATTGAACTGGAGACGCCGGATGGCTTAATTCGTGCTGTTGACCGGGTGAGTCTGAGTTTAAAAGAAGGCGAAACCCGCGGTCTGGTTGGCGAATCCGGTTCGGGTAAAAGCTTAATTGCCAAGGCCATTGTTGGCGTACTTAATCGGCGCTGGCGGATCCATGCCGACCGTTTCAGCTGGCTGGGACAAGACTTACTAAGACTTTCCAGCGAACAACGACGTAAAATTATTGGCCGTGACATTGCGATGATCTACCAGGAGCCGAGTCGTAGCCTGGATCCGACAGCCGCTATCGCCGACCAGTTAGAGGAAGCCATACCCAGTGAACTGCTGGAAGGCAGTTGGTGGCAGCGACCTTTCTTACGTCGAAAAAGAGCCATTGCCCTGCTCCACAAAGTTGGGATCCGTGACCATAAAGCGATTTTGCAAAGTTATCCGTTTCAGCTTTCAGAGGGACTATGCCAAAAAGTGATGATTGCCATGGCCATCGCGAAAAATCCCAAACTACTGATCGCCGATGAACCCACTACCGCGCTGGAAAGTACAACTCAGGCGCAATTATTTCGCTTGCTGGCCAGTTTTAACCAGCTTAGAGGCATGTCGGTACTGTTGATTAGTCACGAACTGGAAAGTGTTGCCCGCTACACTCAGAATCTGAGTGTGTTGTACTGCGGGCAATTAGTAGAAAGTGGCGAGACCAGCAATATTCTGAGCCAACCTTTCCATCCTTATACCGATGCTTTAGTAAAAAGTGTGCCGGAGTTTCAGCCTGAGTTAGCACCCAAAGCGCCACTGTATGCTTTACCCGGTAGTATTCCAACCTTGCAGCATTTGCCTATTGGCTGTCGACTGGGGCCACGCTGTCCGAACGCTCGTAAAGAGTGTGTCAAAACTCCGATGCAAGAACGGTTGCAAAATCATTTTTATAGCTGCCATTTTCCATTGCAGTACAAGGCCGAAAAATGAATACATTACTGGAAGTGGAACAACTGAGTAAAAGTTACTTTAAACCGCAAGGTTTATTTGGGCGTAAAAAAATTCAGGCGTTACAAAATATCAGCTTTAGCCTGCAAAGCGGTAAAACGCTGGCGATTGTCGGCGAAACCGGTTCGGGTAAAAGCACTCTGGCCAAATTACTGGTCGGCATCGAAAAACCTGATAGCGGCCAAATTCGTCTGGCGGGTCAAGAAATCCAGATCAGCGATTACAAGAAATATAATCATGTGATCCGTTTTATCTTTCAGGATGCCAGCCAATCCCTGAATCCGTTGCAAAAGGTCGGCCAGATGCTGGAGGATGTGTTGCGTTTTAGCACCATTCTGGACCCGGCACAGCGCCAGATCAAGATCCGTCAAACCCTGCGCCAACTGGGTTTGTTAGATGAACACGCTGAATATTATCCACATATGTTTTCTGGTGGCCAACTGCAGCGGGTAGCCCTGGCCAGAGCGCTGATTCTCGATCCGAAATTACTGATCCTGGATCAGGCGTTGTCGGCGTTAGATCCCTCTTTACGGGCACAAATTGTAAATCTACTGTTACAATTACAGCAGCAAAACGGTTTAGCTTACCTGCTGATTACTAATAACTTACAGCTTGTACAACATCTGAGTGATGATATGCTGGTGTTAGCTCAGGGGGTAACGACAGACTACGGAGCGACCGCAGATATCTTCCGTAACCCACAGCACGACTATACCCGCAAACTGCTAAGTAGCCTGCTGTAACGTCTGCCTCTGCTATACTCGGTAATAAAATAATAAAATAAGGTCAGACATGCTTGCTTTGGCGTTCTTGGCAGCTCTGGGTGCAGCAATACCCGCTCAGCTTGGCACCAACATTGCCTCTCCCGCAGAAGACAGTGCCGTGTTGCAGGTCGCTTGTATTATGCAACAGCTGGAACAACCCTATAATCTGCTGTCGTTACCCTGGCTTCGCGCACGACAGGAAGTTCGCTTAAACCGGCTGGATGGTTATTTCACTGCCGTTTTACTGCAGGAAATGGAGCCTTTTGGCCAACTGTCAGCACCACTTTATCTGGAAAACTGGTACTGGATTGAGCACCGTTCAACCCTCTCAGTACCTCCGCCGGTGAAGCGTTTGGGTGCTGTACGTGGCAGCCACCAGGCGAAATGGTTCGAAACTATGGATTTAGCCGCCGCGGCCGAGGTTAATACCAGCGAAGAGCTGGTAAAAATGTTAAACCTGAAGCGGGTTGATCGCATCCTGATGGATTTAGAAGTATTTGAACAAACGGCAGCACGTTTGGGGCTGGTAAGACAGGACTTCTCAGTACGTTTTTTCCGCTATGTCCCTTTGGGTGTCTACTTTTCCAGTCAATTCTTGCAACAAAGACCGGGGTTCTTAAGTCGTTTTAATGCGCTGATCCCCAGCTGCAGCCAAACACCTTTTATCTTGTCCGAACGCGAACAGCGTATAGTCTTAGACGCATTTTTGCCGCCAGCATCAGAACTGGCAACACAAGCGCTCATTCAGCAAGCTCTGCAGAGCCAAAATGCCACACCCTGGTCACCAGAGCAGATTTCCCAACATGACCAACGCTGGATTGACGAAGTGAAACAAGGCCAACCACAACTGGCCGAAAGTATGCTACACACAGAATTATCGCAATGGTTAGCGCGGTGGCAACAACAATTCTCCGGTCGCGTTGCAGAAATCATTCTGATGGATGCGCAGGGCCGTAATGTGGCGATTAGTGCCGTCACCTCAGATTACTGGCAAGGCGATGAGATTAAGTATCGGCAAGTGTTTGCGCAGCCAGTCAGTCATCTGCTGGACAGTGTGCGTTTTGATGCGTCCAGCCAGCGCTTTCTGGTGCAGTTAACTGTGCCGGTCAATAATGCGCAGGGAGAGCCACTTGGCGCGTTGACACTTGGGTTGGACGTTGAACTCAGCTTACAGTACTGTCAACGTAATGGTATTAGCCCCGGCTACTGTGTTGATTAGTTCGCAGGACGATGCCCGCTGTGAGTAATAGTCCACCGCCATTGGAAGTGGTTTAAATTTAAAAGTAAAAAGGGAGCCGCAGCTCCCTTTATCTTCTAGCTTTTCGGCTTAGAAATCTTCATTCACTACGGTGTTACGCAGCTGACGGCTAATTGTGGCTTCTGCACGTAAAGTCGCTAGCAATGCCTGGTAGTTTTGCTCAGCTTGTTGCCGGGCAATAGCTTCCAGTTGACCGGCATCGGGCACACTGCTAATTTGCGCATCTACGACCTTATCGACCGCTATCACAGCAACATCACCCGAGGCCAACTGTACTGAATCCAGACTGCTGCTGTCAGCGGCTGGTTTTGGCATAGCAAAGGCCTTAGCTCGGATTTCGGTCGCCAGACTACCACCAAAACGTGGTGTTTCAGCACTCACAGTAATGTCTGCTGCGGCTTGCTCCGCCAACTGTTGCAGACTTGCAGCATCAGCCAATAAGTCTTGTACATATTGCAGGGTTAACTTTGACACTTCCTGCTGCTGCACGGCAGCTTGCACCACGTCGCGCACTTCTTCCAGAGGTTGAGTGCGTGCCGGTTGATGTTCTTTGATCCGGGCAACAACCACATGCTCACGGGCCAGTTCCAGCACGTCTGAGTTTACCCCTTCAGCGATAAAGCCCGGGTTAAACAGCCGGGTTAAAATCGCCGGTGCAGCCAAGACTTCTGGCGCCGTTTCGCGACTAAACAAGGCGGTAGACTGCACCGAAGCGCCGATGGCCTCAGCGGCCTCTTCCAGGTTATCCGGTTGTTCAAAAGCCAACTGCGCTAAACGTTGCTGCAAGTCGAAGAACAAGGCAGTAGCTTGTTCAGCTTTTAACGTAGCCGCAATTTCCGCTGATACCTCATCCAGCGTTTTGATGCTGGCTGGCGTGTAGCTGCTCAGTTTAATAATATGGTAGCCAAATTCGCTTTTCACTACCTGGCTCAGCTGACCCACTTCCGTTAAGGCAAATGCAGCAGCTTCAAATACCGGGTCCATCTGCCCGGCCACCAGTTCGCCTAGCTCACCACCATTCTCTGCAGAAAAGGTATCGGCAGAATGTTGTTTGGCCAGAGCAGCAAAATCTGCACCCGCCTGTAACTCAGCCAAAATTGCTTCCGCTTGCTGTTGTAAAGCAGGATCATCTTGCTCGCTCTCTAGCATAATGTGAGCGACAGAGCGCTGCTCAGTGCTGCCAAATCTGGACTGATTGGCTTGGTAGTAGTCAGCGATCTGCTGCGACGTAACCTCAATATCTGTTGCCAGTTGCGCGGCCGATAATTCGACATACTCCACCGCGACCTGCTCTGGCGTCATAAAACGCTGCAGGTTTTGCTGATAGTAGCTATTCAGCTTGTCATCGGTCAGTTCAACTTGTTCCGCAAAGCGGCTGGCGGGTACGGTAAAGTAGCGGATATCGCGGGTTTGCTGCTGTAACGCTAACAGCTGGTTAATTTCACCAGCGAGGCCGAACTCACTACCGACTAAACCTTGCATTAGCTGTGACGTAGACAGATCCTCACGCACCAGCTCGCGAAAATCTGCCGGTTGGTAGCCTGCCTGACGTAATAGTGCCAAGAAGCGATCATTGTTAAATACGCCGTCTACCTGGAACTGTGGCAAGTTAACGACAGTGTCACGCACTTGCTCGTCACCGACACGTAACCCCAGCTTGCGGGCAAACTGCTTTTGCAGTGTATCGTCAATCACCCGTTCCAGCACTTCACTGCGGAAATTCGCCATATAAGTTGGGTCAGCAGCCAGCACATCGTACATTTCACCGAATTGCTGTTGCATTCTCGACCGTTCATTTTGTAAGGCTTGCTCGTAAGTTGCCTGACTAATCTCTTCGCCATTCACCACAGCGACTATCGCCTCGCGGGGCGAACTGAGGTAACCGCCAACACCTGCCAATGCAAATGTCAGGATCACCAGGCCAAGAATGATCTTGGCGGTCATACCCTGCGAGCCTTCTCTGATTCGTTCTAACATCGTTGCGCGTTCTCTGTTATTCGTGACACAAAAGTTGTGTTAAAAAAAAAGCGCATCTTAACAGATGCGCCTTTTTTATAGAAGCCTGCGAATACACTGCTGGCTTGCGGAACTCCCCCGGCGCGCCGGACGAAAGTTCTATTAGTTAACTGCGTCTTTTAACGCCTTACCCGGCTTGAAAGAAGGAATCTTCGCAGAAGCGATTTGAATAGTAGCACCAGTTTGTGGGTTACGGCCGGTACGGGCAGCACGCTCACGTACACTGTAAGTACCAAAACCGACTAAAGCTACTGAGTCGCCTTCCTTAAGAGCTTCGGTAACAGCGTCGATGAACGCGTCTAACGCGCGACCTGCTGCGGCCTTAGAGATATCTGCATTAGCAGCAATTTTGTCGATCAGTTGAGACTTGTTCACAATATCATCCCCTTCAATTGTTATTATTTTCTACAACAGCGAACTACTAGTTCTAAGCATTGCCTGCTTGTTATAACAAGCAACGGCCGTGCTTGCAAGCAGCAGAAACATTAAAACTAATTTTTTTGGCTTAGGCTACAGCCCTTGCTACACAAGGGCTTAGCCGAAACTGTCCATAACTTAGCACAGCCAACAGGAATGAAAAGCCCCTAAACCGGATTTTTTTCGGTTTTTTTGCTTTTTGCTGCATTTTTTACCGTATTTGCCACTGTCACCCGTGCCAAAGGCTCTTGTAACGCGGCTTCCAGTACTTCCTCAATCCATTTTACCGGTCGAATTTCGAGCGCCGTTTTGACGTTTTCCGGAATTTCTTTCAGATCACGAATATTGTCATGCGGTATTAATACCCGTTTAATGCCACCACGGTGTGCAGCTAAAAGCTTCTCTTTTAAGCCACCAATCGGTAGCACTTCACCACGTAGCGTAATTTCACCGGTCATAGCGACATCTGCCCGCACCGGATTACCGGTTAGGCTCGACACCAGCGCTGTGACCATCGCAATACCGGCACTGGGGCCATCCTTTGGCGTTGCGCCTTCCGGTACATGCACATGGATATCACGTTTCTCGTAGAAGTCTTCGTTAATCCGCAGTCCCTCAGCACGGCTGCGTACCACCGTCATCGCCGCCTGAATGGATTCTTTCATCACATCACCGAGTGAACCGGTATAGGTCAGCTTACCCTTACCCACGACAGCCGCCGCTTCAATGGTTAGTAAATCGCCCCCCACTTCGGTCCAGGCGAGACCTGTCACCTGACCGATGCGGTTGCTGTCTTCGGCTTTACCGTAGTCAAAGCGGTGTACACCTAAGAACTCTTCCAGATTAGCGTCGTTAATCACGACTTGCTTTAAACCTTTGCTCAGCAGAATTTGCTTCACTGCCTTACGGCAAAGTTTCGAAATTTCCCGCTCTAAGCTGCGCACCCCGGCTTCACGGGTGTAGTAACGGATAATGCCGATAATGGCGCTATCTTCAATCAGCACTTCGGACGGCTTCAAACCATTGCGACTCACCTGTTTTGGTACCAGGTGCTGTTTGGCAATATTCAGCTTTTCATCCTCGGTATAACCCGATAAGCGGATGACTTCCATCCGATCCAGCAGAGCCGGCGGAATATTCAGGCTGTTAGAGGTGGCGAAAAACATCACATCAGACAGATCGTAGTCAACTTCCAGGTAATGATCGCTAAAGGCACCGTTCTGCTCCGGATCCAGTACCTCTAACAACGCCGCTGCCGGATCACCACGGAAATCCGATGCCATCTTGTCAATTTCATCCAGCAGGAACAATGGGTTACGCACTCCAACTTTTGCCATCTTCTGGATAATCTTGCCTGGCATCGAGCCGATATAAGTACGGCGGTGACCACGGATTTCCGCTTCATCCCGCACCCCGCCTAAGGCCATCCGCACATATTTGCGGCCGGTTGCCTTGGCAACCGATTGCCCCAGTGACGTTTTACCGACACCCGGCGGACCAACTAAACACAGAATGGGCCCTTTTAACTTGTTAACCCGCTGCTGCACTGCCAGATATTCCATGATCCGCTCTTTGACCTTCTCCAGGCCATAGTGATCGGCATTCAGGATTTGCTCAGCAGCGGCCAGGTTTTTCTTCACCTTAGAGCGTGTTTGCCAAGGTACCTGAGTTAACCAATCGATATAGCTGCGCACCACTGTCGCTTCTGCTGACATCGGTGACATCATTTTCAGTTTTTGCAGTTCTGCTTTCGCTTTGGCTTCAGCTTCAGCCGGCATTTTTGCTTCAGCAATTTTCTTCGACAGGGTTTCAAACTCATCCGGCGCATCTTCCAGCTCACCGAGCTCGCGCTGGATGGCTTTCATTTGTTCGTTCAGATAGTACTCGCGCTGGCTTTTCTCCATCTGCTTTTTCACCCGGCTACGGATGCGGCGTTCAACCTGCAGAATATCGATTTCGCTTTCCATCATCGCCATCAGATATTCCAACCGCGCCGTAACATCGGTTAGTTCTAGTACTTTTTGCTTATCTTCGACTTTCAGCGGCATATGCGCCGCCATCGTATCAGCCAGACGAGCCGCATCATCGATACCACTTAGCGCAGTGAGTACCTCAGGCGGGATCTTTTTATTGAGCTTGATATAGCCTTCAAATTGGTTAATAGCCGAACGCAGAAACACTTCCTGCTCTCGGCTATCAATATCCTGAGTTGGCACCAGCTCGACAAAGGCCGCAAAGCTGTCTTTGGTCTCAGTAAATTTACTCAGTTTGGCGCGCTTACCGCCTTCAACTAACACCTTTACAGTGCCATCCGGTAATTTTAACAGTTGCAGAATAGTGGCAACGGTACCGATCTGATAAAGGTCTTTTTCGGTCGGATCATCCAGAGTGGCGTCTTTTTGTGCCACTAAAAAGATCTGCTTATCGTTGTCCATCGCCGCATCTAAACACTTAATAGACTTCGCCCGGCCAACAAAAAGTGGGATCACCATATGCGGGTAAACAACGACATCCCGCAATGCCAATACCGGCATATGCAAGGTTTCTTGGTGTTCTGTGGTCATGAAATAGCTCTCGAAATTAATAACTGCAGGCGATATAAGCCAGTATATGGGGCTTTTTCCGGAAACTTCAATTCATCAGATAAAAAAGGAGCTTTACAGCTCCTTTTTTTAATGCGATTCGGCTACCGCCGGCTCGCTGCTCTCGTAGATAAGTATGGGCTGACTCTCGCCGCGGATCACTGTCTCGTCAATAACGACCTTGCTGACATCCTGCATCGACGGTAATTCGTACATGGTGTCCAGTAACACGCCTTCAACGATAGAGCGTAAACCCCGGGCGCCGGTCTTACGGTCCATGGCTTTTTGCGCGATGGCTTTTAATGCATCATCGCGAAACTCCAGATCGACCTCTTCCATCGCGAATAAGGCAGCGAACTGCTTAATCAGCGCATTCTTTGGCTGACTCAGGATTTGCATCAAGGCAGCCAGGTCAAGTTCGGTTAAGGTAGCAACAACTGGCAAACGACCAATAAATTCCGGGATCAGGCCGTATTTCACTAAATCTTCCGGCTCGACATCGCGGAAACTCTCGGTCAGGCTGCGACTACTTTCCTTGCTTTTCACTTCAGCGCCAAAACCAATACCCGAACCTTTGGCTAACCGCTGTTCAATCACTTTATCCAGACCTGCGAAAGCGCCACCGCAGATAAACAGAATTTTAGAGGTATCAACCTGCAAAAACTCCTGCTGTGGATGCTTACGACCGCCCTGCGGTGGTACTGAAGCGATAGTGCCTTCAATCAGCTTTAACAGTGCCTGCTGTACGCCTTCACCGGACACATCACGGGTAATCGACGGGTTATCAGACTTGCGGGAGATCTTGTCGATTTCATCGATATAGACAATACCGCGCTGTGCTTTTTCAACGTCGTAATCGCATTTTTGCAGCAGTTTCTGAATGATATTTTCCACGTCTTCACCAACATAACCGGCTTCGGTGAGTGTGGTAGCGTCGGCCATGGTAAAAGGCACATCCAGTAAACGCGCCAGGGTTTCAGCCAGCAGCGTTTTACCGCTACCGGTAGGACCAATCAACAGAATATTACTCTTACCCAGTTCCACATCCTGCTTTTGCTGGATGCTACGCAGGCGTTTGTAGTGGTTATAGACCGCTACCGCCAGAACCTTCTTCGCATGCTCCTGACCGATCACATAATCGTCCAGATGTTTGCGGATATCACGCGGCGTCGGCAACTTCTCGGTATCGCGCTTCGGCGAGATATCTTTGATCTCTTCCCGAATGATATCGTTGCATAGGTCAACGCATTCATCACAAATATAAACTTGTGGGCCTGCGATCAACTTACGCACTTCATGCTGTGATTTGCCACAAAAAGAGCAGTACAGTAATTTGCCGCTCTTATCGCCGTCAGTGCGGTGATCAGACATGTAACTACCTCTTGTTCAACCAGCCGGGCCCAAACCCGGCCTGCTATAAATTATTTCGCATCCCGCTGCGTTAATATGGCATCGATCAGGCCATAATCCAAGGCTTGCTGCGCACTTAAGAAGTTATCGCGCTCGGTATCCTTGCACACTTGCTCATAGCTCTTGCCTGAGTGTTCCGCCATTAAGCGGTTGAGCTTCTCTTTAATACTTAAAATCTCCCGGGCATGGATCTCAAAATCCGTCGCCTGGCCCTGGAAGCCCCCTAACGGCTGGTGAATCATCACCCGCGCATTCGGTAAGCAGTAACGCTTACCCTTGGTACCGCCGGATAACAGGAAAGCGCCCATACTGGCTGCCTGGCCAACACAGACGGTTGCGATATCCGGCTTGATATAACGCATCGTATCATAAATCGATAAACCCGCCGTGACCGAACCGCCCGGTGAATTGATATAAATATAGATGTCTTTTTCCGGATTTTCAGATTCAAGGAACAATAATTGGGCGACAATCAGATTCGCCATATGATCTTCGACCTGGCCGGTGAGAAAAATCACCCGTTCTTTTAACAGCCGCGAGTAGATATCAAAGGAGCGTTCACCCTTGGCGGTTTGTTCAATGACGATGGGTACTAAGGCGTTGACAATCTCATTCATGTCACGAGACATTGGCATAATCTGGGATCCCTTCTCTAAAGCTGTAAGGTGTCGAAAATAGCGGTGCCGCAAAATAAAATGGCCCGAACAGGTGTCCGAGCCATTAAAACCGTGCCAGCCTAAGAAGTCAATCTTAGTTAGCGGCCTTCGGGTTCATAATCTCATCGAAAGCAGCAGCTTGTTCAGTGACTTTAGCAGCTGCCAGCACCACTTCGATCGCCTGCTCTTCTAAAGCCACGTTACGCATGCTTTGCATCAGCTCTTTGTTGCCTTTGTAGTAAGCCACAACTTCAGCCGGATCTTCGTAGGCAGAAGCGACGTTATCGATCAGCTCTTGTACCTTAGCTTCGTCAACTTTCAGGCTGTTAGTCTTGATGATTTCGCCCAATAACAGACCGACTTTAACGCGATCTTTCGCCTGCTCTTCGAACAGAGAAGCTGGCAGCTCTGGTAATTGCTTCGGATTCACATTCTGACCAAAACGTTGCATCGCTTGCTGACGCAGTACGTCAACTTCGCTGGCGATCAGGGCTTTTGGTACTTCAACTTCGTTAGTTGCCAGTAAGCCTTTGATGACCTGCTCTTTCACTTTACCTTTAATGGTTTGCTTCAGCTCGCGTTCCATGTTTTTGCGTACTTCAGCTTTCAGTGCGTCAACAGTGGCTTCAGTTAAACCAAACAGCGCCGCGAACTCGTCGTTCAGCTCAGGCAGTACTTGCTGCTCAACTTTGTTTACTGTTACGGCGAAGCTGGCGGCTTTACCTTTCAGGTTTTCCGCGTGGTACTCTTCCGGGAAGGTCACGTTAACGGTAACGGCTTCGCCGGCTTTTTTGCCGATGATGTCATCTTCAAAGCCCGGGATCATCCGGCCCTGACCTAACTCCAGTACGAAGTTAGAGGCTTTACCGCCTTCAAACTCTTCGCCGTCGATAGAACCAACGAAATCGATGGTGACGCGATCACCAGAGGCAGCAGCAGCGTCTGAAGCTTCCCACTTGGCGTGTTGCTTGCGCAGCGTTTCCAGCATCTTGTTCAGATCGTCTTCAGAGATCTCAACCACTGGCTTCGTCACTTCCACTTTATCCAGTGCAGCAACAGTCACTTCCGGGTAGATTTCGAAAGTCGCAGTGAAAGCCAGATCTTTACCGCTTTCCAGCGCTTCCGGAGCAAAAGTTGGCGCACCTGCTGGGGTTAATTTGTGTTCGATAATGGCTTCGTAAAAAGCGCGTTGCATTTGCTCAGACGCCACTTCCTGCAGTACCGCCAGGCCAAAACGTTTTTGGATGATTGAAATAGGCGCTTTACCAGGACGGAAGCCATCGATACGCTGACGTTTTGCTACGTCACGCAGGCGGCTTTTTACTTCGTTATCTAATGTTGCAGCCGGCACAGTAATATTTACACGGCGCTCTAAACCCTGGGTGGTTTCAACAGAAACTTGCATCGTTTTACCTCAAATTCAATGTCAGGCGCCTTGGATACGCCGTTTTGTCTTGGCCGGGTGTCGACAAACTTAGGATGAACCTGACCTGCTAATAATTGGACGCGGCATTATAGCGGGCTAGAAGCCGCGAGTCGAGCCCTTCAATTTACTGTCTTTAAGTGTTTGTAAGAGCTAATAAAAAACGGGCTCTCGTTAAACGAAAAGCCCGTTTTTTCTGCATTTTTTGCGACAACAAGTCAGATTTATTTCGATCCGTTAGCCGCGCGTCTGACCCTCACCCTGGACCACAAATTTTTCGGTGGTCAGGGCTTCCAGTCCCATAGGGCCATAGGCATGGAGTTTACTGGTAGAGATGCCAATCTCTGCGCCCAACCCCAGCTCACCACCATCAGAAAAACGCGACGACGCATTATGCATTACCACGGCAGTATCAACGCTGGCGAGGAAGCGGTCGGCTGCCACCTGATCAGCGGTGCAAATCACTTCAGTATGCTGACTGCCAAAGCGGTCAATATGCGCCAAAGCCGCAACCAAATCATCCACTACCCGCACCGCTATCTCCGGAGCCAGATATTCCTGACCAAATTCGTCATCGGCAATCGGCGAAGCACCATTAAAGTAAGGCAAACTGCGCTGGCAGGCATGCACCTTGACCTGATGTTCGGCCAGTGCCTGCGCAGCCAATGGTAAGAAGTCGGCCGCGATCGCCTGATGCACTAACAACCCCTCAAGCGCATTACAGACGCCGGGACGTTGCACCTTGCCGTTTAACAGCAGTTTCAGCGCCATGGCCGGATCGGCGGCCTTATCAACATACAGATGACAGACACCTTTAAAATGTTGGATCACCGGAATACGGCTCTGCTCGGTGACAAAGCGGATCAGGCCCTCACCACCGCGCGGGATCACTAAATCGATATACTCTTCCTGCTTTAATAAGGCTAACAGCAGGTTACGATCCGGATCCGGTACTATCGTCAGTACCTCAGGCGGCAACTGATGCTCGGTTAATGCCTGACGCATCGCACCGGCAATCGCCAGACTGGTTTTAATCGCCTCGCGGCCACAACGCAGGATCACCGCATTACCGGCTTTAAAGCACAAGGCCCCGGCATCGGCCGTGACATTCGGCCGCGCTTCATAAATCATACAAATGACGCCCAGCGGAATACGGCGCTTACTAATCTGAATACCATTTGGTCGCTGCTCGATAAAGCGGCTTTGCCCGACCGGGTCCGGCAACTGAATAATTTGCTCAATGGCTGCCGCCATGGCTTCAATACGTTCTGCGGTCAAGGTCAGACGGTCCAGCATGGCTGCACTGGTGCCATTCGCCGCCGCTTCGGCAACTTCGGCACTGTTCTCTGCCAAAATGGTAGGCGTAGCCAGGCGGATCTTGTCGGCAAAAGCTTGTAATACCGTATTTTTTTCAGCGGTGCTTAAGGTCGCAACCGCTTTAGCGGCCTGAGCGGCACCGGCGGCTAAACTGGCCGCTACATCGCTAGTCATAATTTCTCCAGTAACATCATTTCACTGCGGTGGATCACCGCATTACTGCCATTGGGGCAAAAACCCAGGCAAGAGGCAATTTTCTCACTGTGCTGGCCTTTGATCGAAAATAACTGGCTGGCACTAAAACGGCTGACACCTTTGGCAATAGAGCGCTTGCTAACTGAACAACGCACAATCACCGCATCGCCCGGCGCGAAATCGCCCTTCACCCGCACTATACCACTGCTCAATAATGAAGCGCCATGCTGGCACAACGCATCAACACAGCCGTCATCAACCCAAATTTCGCCTTTGGCGCGCAGGGTATGTCTAACCCAATGTTTTTTAGCCGGTAAGGGTATTTTCTGACCATAGAAAATGGTGCCCGGATTGTTACCCGCTAAAAGACACTGAAAGGTTGTCACCTGATGGCCATCGACAATCAGCGTATCCACCCCCTGGGCGGTGGCTTTTTCTGCCGCTTCAATTTTGGTGCGCATACCGCCGGTGCCCACTCGTGAACTGGCACCACCTGCCAGCGCATAAATCTCTGGCGTAATTTGTCTGACTTCCGGGATCAGTTTGGCGGCGGGATCTTTGTTTGGATCGGCGGTATATAAACCATTGACATCCGAACAAATAATCAAGGCATCAGCCTGAACCACACTGGCGACCATCGCTGCCAGGTTATCGTTATCACCGACTTTCAGCTCATCAGTAGCGATAGTATCGTTTTCATTAACGATCGGTAAAACACCATGATCTAACAACCGTTTCAGAGTGTTTTTAACATTAATGTGCCGCACCCGATCACTGAGATCGCCATGGGTCAGTAACACCTGCGCACAGGGGAAATCGAAGCAGCGGCTCCAGAAATTCATCATTTCGGTTTGGCCAACAGCAGCCATAGCCCGTTTCAGTGCGATTGGCACCCGCTGATGTTGAAACTGAAAATGATGGCGACCGGCAGCGACGCTACCTGAAGAAACCAGGATCACTTCCCGGTTAAGTTGACGACATTGTTGAATAAATTCGGCAATAGGACGCAAATATCTTTCGCTGCATCCATCTTGGTCCGGCGCAATCAGGGCACTGCCGACTTTCAGTACTACCCTGCGCCAGGATGGCTTAAGCATAACTCCTCCATTGGTTGTTCCGCCGGCTATTCTAGCAAAAACTGTAACCCGGCACCACCCGGGTTACAGTTTGCACCACGCTTGCGTTTTAATATAAGCATTATTATTCATAAATTTAGCATCAAACCACAAAAGCAATGCTGCTTTAGCAGACTATAGGAATAGCGGAAAACTGTAATTAAATTACAAATTTAGTGGCTATGTTGCGGGCTGAGTGCCGCCTAGGATCGGTGGGCAGCTTAGTCTGGTATTGATTTGCGAAATGTTGGGTATAGCGGTGTGGATGAACGGAATGCTTACCACCTCGTT